>NZ_MJGC01000032.1 GCF_001746915.1 Desertifilum tharense IPPAS B-1220 | reverse complement strand
AAACAAGTATTTTACTTGTACACGAAACAGAAAGAAAAGTCGCCATAGGGCATTGGGAGACTATAAACGAACGTGGAGACTGGATAAGACTTGCTTGCAAGCGTCGGTCTGCGAAACGTTAAGGAATTCTCGCTCCTTTAGGACGAGGAGGTATGTCAACGGCGAGAAACTGGCGAATGGTAGCTTCATCTGCGTTTAGCTTGGAGGTTCCCGGAATTTTATCAAAGAGTTTCATTACCTCAGCATCCGCCCGCGCTGGATCTCCGAGGCGCAACCCCGCACCTGTTCGCAGGCGTCGGGCGATGGCGGGCATTTCTTGGGCGAGTTCTGTAGCGGTTTTGGGTAAATGTTGCAGGGAGTTGCTGAGGGCGATCGCGCTGGCGCTTAAACTCAGGGTGACGTTGGTTTGGTATTCTTCGACTTTCGCTTTACCGCTATTGGCTGTCGCGATCGCTTTTTGACTCAAGCTTTCCAGGCTGTGCTGAACGTTTTGATTGACGGTTTCAGTCGTTTCTTTAACTTTTTGAGCCGTCGTATCAGCCAGTTCTTGGGCCTTGCGAACGAGTTCATTCATGGCGAGATTGAGCGGTGTTGGGAGGCTGCTTCAAATTCTACTGCTAGATGCAGTTGGGTTAATGCTCTATCCCAGGCATTCAATTAAGTTTTATGCCTGGTTTATGGAATCTTTACAGTTTTATTACAAGGGGTATGGGCAGTGGAAGTGCGATCGCCTGCAACCCAATTCCTAAAATTAGGGATGGCGAGGGTGGAAGGTAACGCTATATTGCTGTTAGGTGATTGCATCGGGTGGGATGCCCGGATCGTAGCTATCAATTTGGCCTTCAGTCATCTCAAATTCAAATCTGCGATCGCTCTGGGCTGCGGTCACTAATGCACAATGAAGGTCAATGGGGGTTGCCCATGTATCAATGGTATGACCAAAGGCTCCATACGCTCCATGTAGTTCGGCGCGGGTTAGCCGAACTTGCGGTTTCTCTCCCTCAAATTTCATCTCCGCACTAGCATTGGGGTCTTCAACCTCTAGCGAAACTGTGACGCCCAGGTTTGGTAAGTAAAATTTGTACATGGTTTCGATTTGTCCTCGTTCTCTTCTCTCGGCAATTCGATTTATCTATTTTCGCTCAATTACAGCTTTCAATCCCTATTAGGGATTAATTTTGATTGCAATATTAGCTCCCAGAACAAACTGCTATGAACTACCCCTTTTCAATCCCTAATAGGGATTAGTTTTGATTGCAATCAGAGCATCCAACAAGCCGTCAAGCGATCTAAGCCAGTTTCAATCCCTAATAGGGATTAGTTTTGATTGCAATTCTGTAACAGATCATCAAAGTAGTCGGCAAAATACGTTTCAATCCCTAATAGGGATTAGTTTTGATTGCAATCGGCATAAAAGGATTTACCTTTATGGGATTGCACAGTGTTTCAATCCCTAATAGGGATTAGTTTTGATTGCAATCCTGTCCCGTCAGTTGTTGGAATCGCGAGGGAATCTAGCGAGTTTCAATCCCTAATAGGGATTAGTTTTGATTGCAATTCATAAATCCAGTGGCAGGCTGGAATCCTAGGGTTTCAATCCCTAATAGGGATTAGTTTTGATTGCAATGAGGTCAAGCTGTCTGAGTTCTCGCTGCTGCATGTTTCAATCCCTAATAGGGATTAGTTTTGATTGCAATCAATATTTAATAAACATGAACGAACTCTTCAAAATGTTTCAATCCCTAATAGGGATTAGTTTTGATTGCAATATTTCTCTGCCTGACCTAAATTTCCCGGCGATGTGTTTCAATCCCTAATAGGGATTAGTTTTGATTGCAATAATTCGCCCTCTTCAATGGCAACGGTTGCGATCGCCTCGTTTCAATCCCTAATAGGGATTAGTTTTGATTGCAATTTCGGTAGTTTTTATAAAGCGATCGCCCAAGCGTGTTTCAATCCCTAATAGGGATTAGTTTTGATTGCAATGTGCGATCGCACCCGCCGAAGATAAAAGGAGAAGTTTCAATCCCTAATAGGGATTAGTTTTGATTGCAATCACAGCCCTTGTTGTCGAAGGCATTCTTCCGGCCGTTTCAATCCCTAATAGGGATTAGTTTTGATTGCAATGCGTTGCACGATTTTTTGGTATGAGCGATTGTCCGGTTTCAATCCCTAATAGGGATTAGTTTTGATTGCAATTTGAAATCATTGACTCCTATTAGAGTTGTAAATTCTTGTGTTTCAATCCCTAATAGGGATTAGTTTTGATTGCAATGCCGCCTCCGCTGCCAGAACCCCAGCCCCCAGCGCCGCGTTTCAATCCCTAATAGGGATTAGTTTTGATTGCAATTCGATAATGTGGCCTAGCCAGTGGTATCCCATGTTTCAATCCCTAATAGGGATTAGTTTTGATTGCAATGACATAGAGTTGGATTCCTTCAATTGCGGTTTCAAGTTTCAATCCCTAATAGGGATTAGTTTTGATTGCAATGCTTCAGCAGAGACTTGGGATTGCAATTTACTTTGTTTCAAGTTTCAATCCCTAATAGAGATTAGTTTTGATTGCAATCAGCAGTATCATCAGTATAGCATCCGAATGCATAGTTTCAATCCCTAATAGGGATTAGTTTTGATTGCAATAAGTGCAGCTATTAAGCTAAAAGGTAGTGGTTCACTAATATTTGTTTCAATCCCTAATAGGGATTAGTTTTGATTGCAATGGCGAACGCGGATATCGCGGTCGCTGGCTGTACTGGTTTCAATCCCTAATAGGGATTAGTTTTGATTGCAATGGTTGGCGGAGATTTAATGCGATCGCCCCAACGTTTCAATCCCTAATAGGGATTAGTTTTGATTGCAATCTTGAACTTAGCCTCTCGGCTTTTATCCCTCTCGTTTCAATCCCTAATAGGGATTAGTTTTGATTGCAATCGCTGGACAATTGCCCCGGAAAGTTGAGGCAAACGTTTCAATCCCTAATAGGGATTAGTTTTGATTGCAATTTTATATATTTTGATAAAGCCGATGAGACCGCAGTTTCAATCCCTAATAGGGATTAGTTTTGATTGCAATGCTGTTTACTTTCTCTGTGAGCTGATTCGGGCGTTAGTTTCAATCCCTAATAGGGATTAGTTTTGATTGCAATAAGGAGGTGTTGTTTTATAACAAGTCGGTTGAGTCTGTTTCAATCCCTAATAGGGATTAGTTTTGATTGCAATTCCTCAAATGCAGCATTGAGGATGGAGATATCAGTTTCAATCCCTAATAGGGATTAGTTTTGATTGCAATTCGAGTTTCCCAGAAGCTCACATAACCGGCGGTAAGTTTCAATCCCTAATAGGGATTAGTTTTGATTGCAATAAAAACGATGCTCTTGGGTTCTTCAGGTCTTTGTTGTTTCAATCCCTAATAGGGATTAGTTTTGATTGCAATGCCTCGGCTCCGGTCGGGGCTTTTTGCTGCCTCTTGTTTCAATCCCTAATAGGGATTAGTTTTGATTGCAATCATCGATTTTTCTCCTATTAAGAACGAAGATAAGTTTCAATCCCTAATAGGGATTAGTTTTGATTGCAATGAGCGCCAAACCGAACGAATCAAGGCAGCGCGGTGTTTCAATCCCTAATAGGGATTAGTTTTGATTGCAATGATGACGACTCCCTTGCCGACTTCTAGGTGATCGATCAATTCAGTTTCAATCCCTAATAGGGATTAGTTTTGATTGCAATCAGTATGGAGGTCAAACTATTAGAGCTAGGTATGTGAGGTTTCAATCCCTAATAGGGATTAGTTTTGATTGCAATGCTGTTACCAGAACGGCTGATTCCTGTGGGCAGGTGTTTCAATCCCTAATAGGGATTAGTTTTGATTGCAATAGTTGTGCCAGTTCTAGATCGTGCTGGAGAAATTCGTTTCAATCCCTAATAGGGATTAGTTTTGATTGCAATATATTGTAAAGCACGCCGCCGCCGTTACCATCCCCCGTTTCAATCCCTAATAGGGATTAGTTTTGATTGCAATAATTGAACGAATCGGGAATCCTGTAACAACTCTATCGACAGGTTTCAATCCCTAATAGGGATTAGTTTTGATTGCAATGTTTGAGGACTTCTATACTTACTAGAAGTTCAACATTCAGAGTTTCAATCCCTAATAGGGATTAGTTTTGATTGCAATGGCCGACGACTGCCCAACCCGATTCTTCTAGCTGGCAAACGTTTCAATCCCTAATAGGGATTAGTTTTGATTGCAATTGGTGAGAGCGATCGCCCTAAAATCTTATCCGCCAGTTTCAATCCCTAATAGGGATTAGTTTTGATTGCAATCTACCAACTGGCTAATCAATTGCTGCTGAGATGCTGTTTCAATCCCTAATAGGGATTAGTTTTGATTGCAATGAAGCGCGTCAAGCCCATCGAACAGCCCCAACAAGGTTTCAATCCCTAATAGGGATTAGTTTTGATTGCAATAAGTCGCTATGAGAAATCCTGATCTTAGAAATGTTGTTTCAATCCCTAATAGGGATTAGTTTTGATTGCAATAGCAAGGGTGGGAGCCGAGGCGCAAAGTCAAATTAGTTTCAATCCCTAATAGGGATTAGTTTTGATTGCAATGGGGTCAGCAATATCCGGGGGGTGAGTTTGTCTCGTTTCAATCCCTAATAGGGATTAGTTTTGATTGCAATATCTGGATTTCTGCGGCGCTATATTCGCCTTGTTCGTTTCAATCCCTAATAGGGATTAGTTTTGATTGCAATAATCAAGAAAGGAATGGCTTCTCCCCCAAAGATAGAGTTTCAATCCCTAATAGGGATTAGTTTTGATTGCAATGCGATCGCTCCTGTTGTTGCACTTAATGCGGTGGTTTCAATCCCTAATAGGGATTAGTTTTGATTGCAATTTGGGTTAGGCGATCGCTACCAAGAAAAGTAGGCGTGTTTCAATCCCTAATAGGGATTAGTTTTGATTGCAATACGCAAAGCTATCTGGTACTGCCAGTGGCTCGGTTTCAATCCCTAATAGGGATTAGTTTTGATTGCAATCCCAGATAAATGAGGGACAAGAGAACACCCATTTGTTTCAATCCCTAATAGGGATTAGTTTTGATTGCAATCAAGTCCTCGCCTCCGACATCAACCCCCACCTGATTGTTTCAATCCCTAATAGGGATTAGTTTTGATTGCAATGGAATGCCCATCTGATTGACAGTAGACACATCCAGTTTCAATCCCTAATAGGGATTAGTTTTGATTGCAATCGTACTTAGGTGGCTAGTATCATTCGATACTAGCGGCGTTTCAATCCCTAATAGGGATTAGTTTTGATTGCAATGCTGAACTATTCCCTGGGGTGCGTCGGGGCGGATTGGTTTCAATCCCTAATAGGGATTAGTTTTGATTGCAATTTTCGGCTGGTTGAGCGTAGCGCTATCTATCGCTGCCGTTTCAATCCCTAATAGGGATTAGTTTTGATTGCAATGATGAAACTGAGGAAACTTACCCCGTAGAATTTGAGTTTCAATCCCTAATAGGGATTAGTTTTGATTGCAATACGTTGCACGACAAATAGAGAATGTGGTTAGTCTTGATACAGTTTCAATCCCTAATAGGGATTAGTTTTGATTGCAATAGTAACCGGAAACATTCCCGTCTTTATCGGAGGTGTTTCAATCCCTAATAGGGATTAGTTTTGATTGCAATTTTTATAACTCCATAAAGATTTTGATTGCAAAGCCGATGTTTCAATCCCTAATAGGGATTAGTTTTGATTGCAATTCAATTCCATCTCATGTGTCTCCCAATTGCAAAGCGAGTTTCAATCCCTAATAGGGATTAGTTTTGATTGCAATAGTATTGCGGATTGTTTCCGAATCTATGAGCCGATGGTTTCAATCCCTAATAGGGATTAGTTTTGATTGCAATATTATTGCTGTCTTGTTCTTGTGGCGTAGTGTAAAATTGGTTTCAATCCCTAATAGGGATTAGTTTTGATTGCAATGCTAAGGAAGCAACCTCAAAGGCAAAAGAGCCAGGTTTCAATCCCTAATAGGGATTAGTTTTGATTGCAATTCTCAAATAAACCGGGCGATCGCCTACTTTGTTTCAATCCCTAATAGGGATTAGTTTTGATTGCAATTAGCTAGATACCGAAAGGAAAATCCGGGTAGCGGTGTTTCAATCCCTAATAGGGATTAGTTTTGATTGCAATCACGCACCACGGGTGGAGGGTGACGGCGGGGAGCGTAGTTTCAATCCCTAATAGGGATTAGTTTTGATTGCAATTCTATCCGGCGCACTTCCTAGTGCTGCTCATAATCTGGTTTCAATCCCTAATAGGGATTAGTTTTGATTGCAATCTTTTGTTACCTTGCAAACAGCTTTTATCTTTGCGTTTCAATCCCTAATAGGGATTAGTTTTGATTGCAATTATAATCTGCGATCGCGTCCGTTAATGTTCGTCGAGCCGTTTCAATCCCTAATAGGGATTAGTTTTGATTGCAATTTACTTTAATAGATTGGTCTCTTGAAGATTTAGAAGTTTCAATCCCTAATAGGGATTAGTTTTGATTGCAATAGAACGTAATAAGTATATTGCAAACATTTACCAGGTTTCAATCCCTAATAGGGATTAGTTTTGATTGCAATGATAAGGGGTTGCTAATTTTAATCTCTCTCACGGAGTTTCAATCCCTAATAGGGATTAGTTTTGATTGCAATCTGGAGTATATATCGCTACTTATGGCACCTATAAGTTTCAATCCCTAATAGGGATTAGTTTTGATTGCAATAATCTTGGGTATTTAAGATTGGTTCTAAAATAAGGTTTCAATCCCTAATAGGGATTAGTTTTGATTGCAATGAGATCGCCTAGTCCAGATTTGTGATTCACTGGTTTCAATCCCTAATAGGGATTAGTTTTGATTGCAATTCTATGATTCCTTCGGAGCGGTAGAATCGAAATTTAGCCGTTTCAATCCCTAATAGGGATTAGTTTTGATTGCAATACTGCTGCGATCAATGCGGATGGGAATACGAGGGCGTTTCAATCCCTAATAGGGATTAGTTTTGATTGCAATTAGTCTTGTGGGTTCCAGTTTTGGGGAAGGTCAGGGTTTCAATCCCTAATAGGGATTAGTTTTGATTGCAATACCGGAGCCGTTCGCGCCAGAGGAATAGAATACGCCAGCCGGTTTCAATCCCTAATAGGGATTAGTTTTGATTGCAATTACAACCTTCAAGTTTTACTCAAGCAGTAAAGCAGTTTCAATCCCTAATAGGGATTAGTTTTGATTGCAATCCAATCTAATTTTAGCACTGCTTTCCAGCGATGGTAGTTTCAATCCCTAATAGGGATTAGTTTTGATTGCAATTTCTGAAAGATGCCAATCCAATCAGTGGTGGCAAATACAAGTTTCAATCCCTAATAGGGATTAGTTTTGATTGCAATATCGGCTTGATGCTTGATATCAGCCGGAATATCGTTTCAATCCCTAATAGGGATTAGTTTTGATTGCAATTTCCGCACGTCTTGAGGGCGCTATGTCTATTTGTTTCAATCCCTAATAGGGATTAGTTTTGATTGCAATTCCCCAATGGCGGTATTCTTGCTGCCGTAATTTTTGTTTCAATCCCTAATAGGGATTAGTTTTGATTGCAATCAGAAAATAATGAATTCGTTCAAGGGGGTCAATACCAAGCGTTTCAATCCCTAATAGGGATTAGTTTTGATTGCAATTCCAATTCCTCAATTGCTTGATTGGCGCGGGCTTCCCGGTTTCAATCCCTAATAGGGATTAGTTTTGATTGCAATTCCTGGGAGAGTAAGCAGGAAATTGGTATAGGGCTTGTTTCAATCCCTAATAGGGATTAGTTTTGATTGCAATCGTCTCCCGAAACCATTGACGGAATTGCGGCGTTTCAATCCCTAATAGGGATTAGTTTTGATTGCAATGTTAAAAGTGCGATCGCGTCCAGCATTAAGGATAAGAGGTTTCAATCCCTAATAGGGATTAGTTTTGATTGCAATATCTACTGAGCAGCTTGGTTGCTCAGGCTTCAGAAGTTTCAATCCCTAATAGGGATTAGTTTTGATTGCAATCCGAATTGCGGAAATAAATTGAATTTCATCAGCCGTTTCAATCCCTAATAGGGATTAGTTTTGATTGCAATTTTAGCAAATAGAAGACTTAAAGCTTTAGGAATTGGTTTCAATCCCTAATAGGGATTAGTTTTGATTGCAATATTTGAATTGGAACCCACTGAAGAGGAGTTGATTGGTTTCAATCCCTAATAGGGATTAGTTTTGATTGCAATTCGATTCTTTCTTGTTATCGAATTCCCAAGTTAAACTGTTTCAATCCCTAATAGGGATTAGTTTTGATTGCAATAGCTGTGTATTGGATTCCATTTTCTTGCAGAATTTGTTTCAATCCCTAATAGGGATTAGTTTTGATTGCAATGTCAGGCTGGCTCATCCCAGATATCAAAGCCTCTCGCGCGTTTCAATCCCTAATAGGGATTAGTTTTGATTGCAATCAAACATATTTCATTGCTTTTTTAAGCAATGAGGAAGTTTCAATCCCTAATAGGGATTAGTTTTGATTGCAATCAGTTGTCCAGGGAGATGATCCCACCCCGGTCATCAGTTTCAATCCCTAATAGGGATTAGTTTTGATTGCAATACCGTTCGTAGCGTTCGGTTGCGGTGTGGACTTCGTTTCAATCCCTAATAGGGATTAGTTTTGATTGCAATGTTTTCGTCTGCTGTTCGCAAAGGCTACGCTGCTGGTTTCAATCCCTAATAGGGATTAGTTTTGATTGCAATGGCTAGCGCTTTCGCCATTTGGGGGGAAGCGTTGGTTTCAATCCCTAATAGGGATTAGTTTTGATTGCAATGTTGCTGAGTTGTTCACAGACAACGGCAATGGAACCGTTTCAATCCCTAATAGGGATTAGTTTTGATTGCAATCCTGGAATTGGTTCCCCTAAAGGCACGTCAGCAAGTTTCAATCCCTAATAGGGATTAGTTTTGATTGCAATGCGACATCGCGGCGGTAGGCTCTACAAGATGCCGGTTTCAATCCCTAATAGGGATTAGTTTTGATTGCAATCATCGCAATCACCAGAGCGGTAATCGGCAAATTGGTTTCAATCCCTAATAGGGATTAGTTTTGATTGCAATTTGAGAAGGATACGAAAGACCCTGAAGGCTTGCGGGTTTCAATCCCTAATAGGGATTAGTTTTGATTGCAATACAAGCCGCCCCCCGCGATCCACTTGAGCAAGCTCGTTTCAATCCCTAATAGGGATTAGTTTTGATTGCAATTAAGTGCGATCGCACCTACTCCGAGCAGCAAGGTAAGTTTCAATCCCTAATAGGGATTAGTTTTGATTGCAATTCCTGGAGATGAGGATAAATAAGCTCTTCATTAGTAGGGTTTCAATCCCTAATAGGGATTAGTTTTGATTGCAATGAATTGGCATTGCTCAAAATGTTGGGCGGAGTGTGGTTTCAATCCCTAATAGGGATTAGTTTTGATTGCAATCACCCAATGCAGATATCAATTTTGCAGGCGGTACGTTTCAATCCCTAATAGGGATTAGTTTTGATTGCAATCTACCAACTACATAAGCAGAAGCAGATCAGAATTGTTTCAATCCCTAATAGGGATTAGTTTTGATTGCAATCGCGGGCGACCAGAACCCTTGGTATATTTAGTTTTCCAGGTACGCTTGCGCGAGGCTGACCTAAAGGTAGCATAGAACCCAAGGGAACACAAGAGCAAATCGCTGAAAAGCTTGATAGATAAGGTGCGCGAGCCTTCATGATTTGCAAATGCCCCCAAACCTGTCAGCCATCAGCCTTCCAGCGATATTTAGCAACCTTAGAAAATCCACACCCAACCCCTCGCGCAACGCCCAGAAGAAACGCGCCTAGTCGCAGCCTAGCAAACTTGCCAGCAAAGCCTTTTGAGCGTGCATCCGGTTTTCTGCTTGATCCCAAATGCGCGAGTGCGAACCCTCCATCACCTCATGGGTAATTTCCTCGCCGCGATGGGCTGGGAGACAATGGAGAACGATCGCATCTTTGTCCGCATGGCCTAATAACTCCGTATTGAGTTGATAGGGTTGAAATAGGGGAATGCGGTTATCAGCTTCCGACTCCTGGCCCATACTTGCCCAAACATCGGTATAGAGTACATTGGCACCCTTTGCAGCCTCCAGCGGATCGCGAGTCACCAGCACCTCAGTTTTGCCTGCTGCGATCGCCTTCGCGCGTGCCATAATTTCAGCATCCGGCGCATAGCCTTCTGGGGTAGCAATGCGGACATTCATCCCCACCAAAGCGCAACCCAACATCAGGGAATTGGCCATATTATTCCCATCGCCAAAATACGCCAAAGTGTGACCCGCCAGCGACCCAAAACACTCTTGAATGGTTAACAAGTCCGCCAGCACCTGACAGGGGTGTTCCTCGTCGGTGAGGGCATTGATTACCGGGATTTGGGTAAACTCAGCATAGGTCTTTAAGTCAGCTTGCTTAAAGGTGCGAATCGCCAGAATATCTAAATAGCGGTCTAAAACCCGCGCCGTATCTTCTAACGGTTCTCCCCGGCTGACTTGGGTGACATTGGGGTTAAGATCGATCACCTGTCCCCCCAACTGATACATCGCCACCGTGAAACTAACGCGAGTGCGGGTGGATGCCTTAGAAAAGAGCAACCCTAAAACTTTATTGCAGCGTAACTTAATTTCGCCAGATTTGAGTTGAGCGGCCCGTTGCAAGAGGTCTTGCAGTTCCGAGGCGCTTAAATCTGCCAAACTGAGTAAGTCGCGTCCTTTCAATGGCTCCACCACACCCTCCAAATTTGCGATTTGAGATAGCTCAGGCTGTAGATTTTAGATTTTAGAGGTTATTGAGCGCTTTTTTTGTTACTCGATCGCCAAAACGGGGAAATTTACCCAAAATTACAGGCTAGGGTTAGCCGTTTTTACCCCAACTGGCGATAGCTGCGATTTGAGATACATACCCAAGGCGACAAATAGCACGATAACCAATGCACCGATGCCAATGGGACTCGGCAACCAAAACACCGCTTCGATATGATTAATCTGACCGGGTTGTAAGGTCCAAATCACTTGATTGCCAATGCGATCGCTCTGAGGGTTAATCGCGCTAGCATCGGAAGTGAGGATTGGTTTGGCCCCCCAAGGCGCGCTTAAGCTAAATTGCAGTTCCAGCAACGAACCCGGACTGACCAGCACGTTACCATTAGAAGAAATCACGCCGAGCGATCGCAAATCCAACTCCAACTCCACATGATTGCGAATCCAGAATAGCAGGTTATTTTGGCGCACCTCTAAGTGCGACTCAAACTGAGGCAACTCCTCGCTTACCGCAGTTTTTCCCGGCTCAACCGGGTTAAAAAATTGATTAAACTTCTTCTGTAAATCCGCCCCATTATCAAACGGGATAATTACCGTTAAATCTTGCTCGGAAATGCGCTTCGTTCGGCCTTGCAACTGCCTAGTGCGGCGTTCGATACTTTTTAACCAATCCTCAGCAGTGGTGCGGCTAAAACTGGTGAGGCGATCGGCTAACTTGATATGCTGAATCATCTCGCCATGCGTCGGACTCTCAAAATTCACCCCCACCTCGTAGCGAACGCAACCCGACAGCAGCGTTACCAAACACAGATACAAGGGAATGAGCCACAGGACAACAGACTTTGGTCTTCGCATTTCCAGTTTCCTTCTAACTCAGCCAAATTAAGCCACCCACCGTTAGGATAGCGGCAATCAGCGCCACCCAGATAAACGGATTGTCTTGTAAATTCATACTTCCCAAATCTTCTAATTCCGAGGTTTGGGAAGTTTTCGGCTTTGTTGATTTTACCCCGGCACCGCGTCGGTATTGCGGATCGCTTTCGGCCATTGCCCCTAAATCGGGAATTTCAGTCAGCCAATCGGCGCGTCGTTCCAACTGCGGCGCTTCTAGAATGTAGAGTAACCGCTTTCCTTGCTGGCGAGTCTCATAATGGGGATGTTGTTCGAGTTGCTTGCATAACTCGCGCGCTTCGGTTCGCATTCCCGCCGCCTCGTAAGCCGTCACCAGCCAAATTTGCACCTCACCCCCCAAACGGGTATTGCGTTGAACTAAGGCGCTGGCTTTTTGTAACGCTTCCACAGATTCGCGATAGCGTCCCCGCTCAAAAGCATCCTTTCCAGTGCGATACTCGCGTTGAACGAGTTCTAAAGTTTCGGCATCCACGATATTAATTGCGATCGCATCTCCTTCATCCTAGAACAACCCGGTTGACCCCGACCGCCTAACCGCCCTTTAAGCCGGACATAAACTCCGACGCCACAATCATCGAGCCAATCCCAGAATCGGTTAAAACTTCTAATAACAGCGCATGGGGAACCCGACCATCCACAATATGCGCCGCCTTCACCCCTTGCGCCAAACTCCGCACGCAGCACTTCACCTTGGGAATCATCCCCCCCGCCACCACCCCCGTAGCAATCAATTCGCGGGCCTGTTGAATATCCAAATGGGGAATCAGCGTCGAGGGGTCTTTATAATCTTGTAAAATCCCTGCCGTATCCGTCAGCAAAATTAACTTTTCTGCCCCTAGCGCCGCCGCAATTTCTCCGGCTACCGTATCGGCATTGATATTGTAAGCTTGTCCGGTTTCATCGGCTGCCACGCTAGAAATCACCGGAATATAACCATTGGCGAGAATGGGTTCCAAAATTTTGGTATGAACCCCGCTCACTTCCCCGACAAAACCAATCCCCTCGCGACCTTCAGGACGGGCTGTAATTAAATTACCATCCTTCCCGCACAAGCCAATCGCCGAACCGCCTGCTTGATTAATCAGCGAGACAATCTCTTTATTGACGCGGCCGACTAACACCATTTCCACCACATCCATCGTCGCCGCATCCGTGACGCGCAGACCATTTTTAAACTGCGGTTCTATCCCCAACTTGCCTAGCCAGGTGTTAATTTCCGGGCCGCCGCCATGCACCACCACCAGACGCACGCCAACACATGCCAAAAAGACAATATCCCGCATCACCTTATCTTTCAGCAGGCTATCTTTCATCGCGGCCCCACCATATTTCACCACAATGGTACGGCCGGCAAATTGCTGAATGTAGGGCAAGGCTTCACTCAGCACGCGCACGCGAGTTGCCTCAGCTTGCTGTAATTGTTCGCGTTCGGTCAGCATAGGTTGGTTTGGATTAAATTCGAGATTGTAAAGTAAAGTACCACGTTGCTACTCTACCTGAGCTAAAACCTCTCTACTCTATACCCAGAAAATCCCCAGCAAGTGTTATTCCTGAACAGACGGGGGAGAGACAGGGGGGCGTAAAATTTCGGGGAGTTTCTCAAAAATCCGGTCAGCCACGGCTTCAGGCGTGTCTGTACTGTCTACGGCAATTTGCAAGTCTGCCTGGGCATAGAGGCGTTGGCGCTGTGCGTAAAGCTCTTGTAACTTTTCTAAAGGATTAACCCCTTGTAACAGAGGGCGGTTTGTATCGGCTAGCAGGCGGGTGTAGAGTTGTTCGACGGGTAAGTCGAGGTGAATGACCACACCCTGATGGAGAAATCCCCAGTTTTTGCGCCGCAGGACAATTCCCCCACCCGTCGCTACCACGCAACTGAGATAGGCAGAAAGTTGGCCGAGGACTTGGGTTTCTAAATCCCGAAAGACTTCTTCGCCCTCGGTGGCAAAGATATTGGCAATGGTTTCGCCGGTGAGTTGTTCGATTAAATGGTCGGTATCAAAAAACCGATACTCCAAGCGCTGGGCTAGGATTTGTCCGACGGTGGTTTTCCCTGCCCCCATCATGCCAATTAGGTAGAGGCTGCGTCTTTTTAAGCGATCTTTCAAAACTCGTTTCCTAAACTCGTATCCTTTTAAAATCTTGCCCTAGGTTTTGGTTTAGAGCAAAGCAAATTTTCGGGATTTTTTTGGCGGAAGCGGTAATCGGGTTAGCTTGCCCTTGTAAGATCGATAGTGAGACGCCACCTCTCCTCTAGCCGCTGTTTTCATCGCCCAGAGAGATTAACTGAGAGGTTGCTTTTTGTCCAATTGTCAAGCGCAAGACTCTGAACTTGCAGTCTGCCGCTTGTCAAGCTGCGTGTCGCCAACTGCAAGGTTCATTCAATCCATTCTCTGCTAGAGTCGCTGATGGATAGCAAAATTTCGAGTATTTTAGAACAATCTTCAACCGAACTGCTCAGTGAGTGGTTGCAATTGTTGACGAGTAGTTATCGTCAAGGGGTATTAAAAGAAGCAGAATTGCGAGAAGAGTGTCGAGAGTTTTTACAGGCGTTTGCGAAAGCCGTTCAAGGCGATCGCCTCGACAGCATTCAAGGGCCGCAATGGAGCGACGTTCGCGATATTTTAACCCATATGTCGCGATCGCGATCGCAAAAAGGCTTTACTCCCTCCGAAACCGCCATGTTCGTTCTCTCGCTCAAGCAGCCGTTGTTTGAGCGGTTGCGGCAACAATGGAGCGATCGCTCCCACGAACTGCTCGACGAGATCTGGCAAACCACCACGCTCCTCGATCGCTTGGGGCTATTGACCACCGAAATTCACCAAAAAACCCGCGACGAAATCATCATTCGCCAACAAGAAGAACTCTTAGAACTCTCTACCCCCGTCGTCAAGCTGTGGCACAACATCCTCGCCCTTCCGATCATCGGCACCCTAGACAGCGCCCGCACCCAAATTGTTATGGAGTCGCTGCTGCAAAAAATTGTTGAGACGGGTTCAGAAATTGCCATTATCGACATCACCGGCGTTCCAACCGTAGACACCCTCACCGCTCAACACCTGCTAAAAACCATTACCGCCGCTCGCCTGATGGGCGCAGACTGCATCATTAGCGGTATCCGCCCGCAAATTGCCCAAACTATCGTTTACCTAGGGGTCGATCTCCAGGGCATTATTACCAAATCAACCCTAGCAGATGCCTTTGCGCTGGCCCTTCGGCGGACAGGAACCCAAATTCATCGCTCAGACGTTAAGTAGGTCAGCAGATAAAATGGAACGCATTCCTATCCTGCAAATGGGTGACTTTCTTCTAGTGACGATTCAAGTCGATATGCACGATCGCCTCGCAATGACCCTGCAAGACGATCTGACGAACCGCATCTGCCAAGCCAATGCCCGTGGCGTTTTAATTGACATTTCTGCCTTAGAAATCGTCGATTCCTTTATTGGTAGAATTCTCGGCAATATTGCCAAAATGGCGAAAGTCTTAGATGCTCAGACGGTTGTGGTCGGAATGCAGCCAGCGGTTGCCATTACCCTCGTTGAACTGGGACTATCGCTCGAAGGCATCCGAACGGCTCTCAATGTCGAAAAAGGCATGAACCTGCTGCGAACAGGCTTCGACCCCCAGAGCGCCCCTCACCTTTTTCCACGAGGATAGGGTGATGATCGCTTTGAGGTCTGAAACCTTAAGCATCCAGTCTTCAGCAGACGTGGTGCTGGTTCGCCAAGCTGTCCGTCAACTGGCGATTGAATTGGGGTTCAGTTTGGTTGAACAAACCAAAATTGTCACTGCTGCTAGCGAACTCGCCCGCAATACCTTGGACTATGGCAAAGGAGGCACCGTCCAGCTTGAAGGCTTGCAAGAGGAGAGGCGTAAAGGTTTGCGCTTAACCTTTATTGACCAAGGCCCCGGCATTCCCGATATCGAACTCGCCTTAAAAGATGGCTATACCACGGGTAATGGCTTGGGGATGGGATTGAGCGGTGCTAAACGCCTCGTTAGTGAATTCAAAATTGATTCTACGGTTGGGTTGGGTACCTGCATAACCGCGACAAAATGGAAATAGACCCATCAGCCTTCCTGGCGTGAGAGCTATTATTTTATGACCAATCCTTGGGCGATCGCCCTAACAGAGCCAACCCAAGTCGGAGAGGCTCGGCGGCGCGCTAGCTCCCTAGCACGGCAACTGGGTTTTACTGAGGTGGAGTGCGGCAAAGTGGCGATCGCCGTCACTGAAGCGGCCAATAACCTGCTGAACCACGCCACCAGCGGACAACTGGTACTGCATCCCAAAGAACAACAGGGGATCGCCGGAATTGAAATGCTCGCCCTCGACTGCGGGCCGGGAATGGTAGATGTTGAGGCGTGCTTGCGCGATGGTTTTTCCACGGCGGGCACTGGGGGCAACGGTTTGGGGGCGCTGCAACGCCTTTCCGATTACTTTGAGGTCTATTCCGTTCCCCAGCAAGGCACCGCCCTTCTCTGCCAATTCTGGACGAGTCCGCCTCCGGGCGATCGCCTAGAGGTGGGCGTTATTTGCTTGCCCAAACCTGGAGAAACCCTATCGGGGGATAGTTGGAGCTATTGTCCGTTAGGCAATCGCCATCTGCTGCTGGTTGCTGATGGCCTCGGACATGGCCCGCAAGCCGCCCAAGCCTCTCTGGCTGCGGTTAACGCCCTGTGGGAGTCTGCGGAAAACACGCCCTCAGAAATTATGCAAGCCGCCCACAAAGCCTTACGCAGCACGCGGGGGGCAGCCGTGGCGATCGCCGATCTCGACTTGGAACGCCAGCAACTCACCTATACCGGGGTGGGTAACATTGCGGGTTGCATCTTCAACCAGGGGCACAGTTCCAGCATGATTTCCCATCACGGCACCTTGGGGCATGAGGTGCGTAAAGTCCAAGAATTTACCTATTCCTGGCCGGAGAGCGGTCTGTTGATTATGCATTCAGATGGTTTGGGAACGCAATGGCGTTTAGAATCCTATCCCGGATTAGGATATCGCCACCCCAGTTTAATTGCGGGCGTTCTGTACCGCGACTTTTGCCGAGGGCGGGATGATGTGACGGTGTTGGTGGCGCGAGAGCGATCGCGCTGATTCCAACAGCTACCGCGTATACACCTCTAGGGTAAGAACCCTAAATCTAATTGAGATCCCCCTAAATCCCCGCGCTGACGCGCCGCTGCGCTAGAAATAAGGGGGACTTTGACTCCGGTTCCCCCCTTTTGTAAGGGGGGCTAGGGGGGATCGAAACCTTGTAGAACAATAACGGTAGGGTCGGATCGAGGGAATGCCTCTGGCAAAATTCCCGCAAAATAGACCGTTTCAGAGGCTGAGAAACAGCGAGAATTCCCTATGCATGGTCTTTTAAACCTAGAAATTCGCTACGAGCAAGATATTGTCCTGGCCCGACAAAGAGCGCGACAGATTGCCCAACTGCTAGGGTTTGAGGCTCAAGATCAAACCCGAATTGCCACCGCCGTCTCCGAAATTGCCCGCAATGCCTTTCAGTATGCCCAAGGCGGACGGGTAGAATTCAGCGTGGAAACGGCAGAGTCTGTCCCCTATTTATTGATGACGGTTTGCGATCGCGGGCCGGGCATTCCCCACCTAGCGCAAGTTCTATCGGGTCAATATACCTCCTCTACGGGGTTGGGGTTGGGGTTGGTGGGCGCGCGGCAGTTGATGGATCGTTTTGAGGTGGAGTCTACGCCTAGCGGTACAGAGGTGAAAATTGCCAAGAATTTACCCCTGCTCGCCCCTTCCCTGACGCCGCCCCAACTCAGCGCGATCGCCGATCGTTTAATTCAGCGATCGCCCCAAAGCCCTTTTCAAGAAATTCAACAACAAAACCAGGAACTCCTGCAAGCCTTAGACGCCTTGCGCCGTCGGGAAGAGCAACTCTCGCAACTCAACCAAGAACTCGAAGATACTAACCGGGGAGTGGTGGCGCTTTACGCTGAGTTAGATGAAAAAGCGGACTCTCTGCGACGAGCCAACGAACTCAAAACCCGCTTTTTATCGAATATGAGCCATGAGTTCCGCACCCCCCTCAACTCGATTTTATCCCTGTCTCGCCTGCTGCTGGATCGCTTGGATGGCGACTTAAACGCCGAACAGGAAAAACAGGTGGTATTTATCCGCAAAGCCGCTGAAGGTTTATCGGAACTGGTAAACGATTTACTGGATTTGGCGAAGGTGGAGGCGGGGAAATTGGTGCTGCGTCCGTCTCCTTTTGAGATTGGCGATTTATTTGCCACCCTGCGGGGAATGCTGCGTCCGTTGTTGGCGCATAACACTTCGATTAATCTGATTTTTGAGGAACCCCAAGATTTTCCCCAACTGTATACCGATGAAGGCAAAGTCGCGCAAATCCTGAGAAATTTTATTTCTAATGCGCTTAAATATACCGAACAAGGCGAAGTCCGGATTTGGGCAACGGCTTGTCAGGGCGATCGCATTATGCTCTCTGTCGCCGATACGGGTATTGGCATTAGCCCTACCGATCGAGAGCGCATTTTTGAAGATTTTGTACAAATTGAGTCTCACCTGCAAAAGCGCGTCAAAGGAACTGGACTGGGATTGCCCCTTTCGCAAAAGTTAGCCGAACTCCTCGGCGGTACCGTCAGCGTCGCTAGCACGGTTGGAGTCGGTTCAACCTTTAGCGTCACCTTACCCCGGATTGCACCTGGGGCAGAGCAAACACCTCAATCGCTGGGCGTTTGGCAACTAGAAGCAGACAAATACCCGGTTCTGATTATTGAAGATCATCCCGATACGCTGTTTGCCTACGAGAAATGCTTGGAACAGTCGATTTATCAACCGATTGCCGCCCAGACGCTCTCTTGCGCGCGGGACGTGCTAGCCCATTTGCGCCCGGTTGCGATTATTTTAGATATTTTACTGGAAGGTCAAAGTTCCTGGGCATTCCTTTCGGAGCTAAAAGAGCATCCTGCAACGCAGGATATCCCCATTTTGGTGATTACCGTCGTGAATAACGAGAGGTTGGCGATCGCGCGCGGGGCGGATGGCTTTTTAATTAAGCCTATAGATAGATTGTTACTGCTGAACCAACTCAATAGGCTAGTCAAACAGCACCCGCATCAAAACCTTTTAGTGATTGATGACGATCCGGCTGCTCGTTATTTGCTCAAACAGTATTTGTCTGCGATTTCCTTCAACCCTTTAGAGGCTGAAGACGGGATTCAAGGAATTCAGCTTGCACAAACTGAACAGCCCAGAGCAATTATCCTCGATTTAGTCTTGCCTGATGTCTCTGGCATTGAAGTTTTCCATCAACTCAAAAGTAATCCCGTGACGAGTCACATTCCGATTATCATCAATACATCGCAGCCGCAAGCAGCCGAAAATCACCCGGTTTTGCTGCAAGCAGCCGTCGCCATTTTGTCTAAGGCTGAACCCTCAACACAAGAGGCGATCGCTAAACTCTATCAGGCGCTGCTCAAAGCTGGATTGTCTTGGGAATCTGGGGGAACCTCTCATGGTTAGAGTGTCCGGTGTCACCATTCTCCACATAGACGACAACGAAACGAATCGATATGTCGTCACGCGCATGTTGCACGCCGTCGGATTTGAAGTCATTGAAGCCGCAACGGGCGAAGATGGGTTGCAACTGGCGATTGAAAAGAACCCAGATTTAGTGATTTTAGACGTGAAACTGCCGGGATTAAGCGGTTTTGAGGTCTGTCAGCATCTCAAATCCAATCCCGATACAGCGTTTATCCCCGTCTTGCACCTGTCTGCTACCTTTGTAGCCAGTCAAGATAAGGCGCAAGGGTTGGATAGCGGTGCAGATGCTTACCTGGCTCAACCTGTAGAAGCGATTGAACTGATTGCGACGGTGCGGGCGCTCTTGAGAATTCGCCGCGCCGAAGACGCCGCCCTCACCCTAGCGCGAGAATGGCAAACCACCTTTGATTCGATTAGCGATGGCGTGGGGTTGCTTGATGAGAGAGGTTATTTCTTGCGGTGCAATCAAGCCCTTGTTGCTTTATTACACAAGCCCATCGGTGAGATTATTGGCTGTTCCCATAGCGCGATCGCCCCTGACAGTGCTGATGCGGTGCATGAGACTCCCTTTAGTCGGGCGCAAACGTTAGGACAGCGCCAAAGCGAGGAGGTGCAGTGGGGAGAACGATGGTTTTCGCTCACCGTCGATCCGATTGTCAATCCCTCAGAGCAGTTTGCGGGGGCTGTTTATATTCTGGCAGATATTACCGAACGCAAGCGCGTCGAACAAGAACGCACGTTACTCCTCGCTCGCGAACAGGAAGCCCGCGCCCAAGCCGAAGCCGCCAACCGCCTCAAAGATGAGTTTTTAGCAACCCTTTCCCATGAATTGCGATCGCCCCTGAATGCCATGCTGGGCTGGACTCGCTTGCTCAATACCCGCAAGTTTGACGAACAGAGAACCGCTCAAGCGATGCAAACCATTGAACGCAGCGCCCGCGCTCAAGCCCAACTGGTGGAAGATTTATTAGATGTTTCTCGGATTATTCAAGGCAAGTTACGCTTAAATATTCGCCCGGTACAACTGGCTGAGGCGATCGCAGCGGCGATAGAAACCATCCGTCCGGCGGCTGAAGCCAAACAGATTGAAATTCAAACCGCTTTTGAAGAACCCGTAGGGGAGGTGGCTGGCGATTTCGATCGCTTGCAACAAATTGTTTGGAATTTACTCTCCAATGCGATTAAATTTACACCCAAACAGGGACAAGTCCGCGTTGAACTCCAGAGCGTTAACTCCCATATTGAGCTAAATGTGAGCGATACGGGTCAAGGAATTAAGGCGGACTTTTTACCCTACGTGTTCGACCGATTTCGCCAAGCCGATAGTTCGATTACTCGCTCCTATAGCGGTTTGGGTTTGGGACTGGCCATTGTACGCCATTTAGTGGAGTTACATGGCGGTACGGTAGGCGCTTCTAGTGCTGGAGAGGATCGGGGGGCAACGTTTACCCTAACGTTTCCCCTGATGAGCGCTTCTGTAGAAACCCCGGCTATTCCCAGGATTTCGACTCCAAAAATTAACCCAGCTTTGGATGGAAATTTGCCGTGTTTGCAGGGAATTCGCGTCTTGGTAGTGGACGATGAGGTGGATACGCGAGACTACTTGGGGTTTGTCTTAGAGCAATGTCAGGCGGAAGTGTGGGTGGCGGCTTCGGCTCAAGATGCGATCGCAGCCCTCGGTCAATTTAAGCCGAATGTGTTGGTTAGCGATATCGGGATGCCCCAAGAGGATGGCTACACGTTCATTCGCAAGGTACGAGCTTTATCTAAGGAACAGGGTGGAGAAATTCCGGCAATTGCCTTAACGGCCTATGCGAGAACTGAGGATCGCAAACAGGCGATCGCATCGGGTTTTCAACTACATTTATCAAAGCCCATTGAGCCGAAAGAGCTAGCGGTTGGCGTAGCCAGTTTGCTGGGAAAGGTTTAGTGATGGACTCAATACGCTAGTGGGAATCAGACTTGAGGGGATGGCGGCGCTTCACCCGTTGGAACTTCGCCGAAAGTTCGAGATAACAAAAAGGCACCACCACCGGCCAAAATAAGGTGGCGATCGCCAGCATCAATTTAGAGACAAACATCTCGTCAGCATCCATCATCGGATCTTGATACAGCGCTTTTAGCCAATGGGAGAAAAAGATCGCGGCCATTGATGCATAAGCAAGGATAACCACTACAAAGGTTACTTTAAGGGCATTCGCAACCAGTAAAGAATCAGAAGTCATGACGTTGGCACCTAAAAGAAAACTACACTGACTCGCAACCTAAAGAAATCGGGGTGGCAAACGTTCGCCCAACTGCCCGCAACTCAGGGCATCCTAACTGACAAATTGCTACACTAAAAATCTCAAACTTTCCCTAATTCAATGGCTTCGATGCATCGTCCAATCTATCTGGATTATCACGCGACAACCCCCACAGATGAACGGGTGTTAGCGGCAATGCTTCCTTACTTTACTCAATCTTTTGGCAATCCTGCCAGTACGACTCATGCCTATGGTTGGGAAGCAGAAGCGGCGGTTCAAAACGCCCGACAAATTCTCGCACGAGCGATTAATGCAACACCAGAAGAGATTATCTTTACCAGTGGTGCCACAGAGGCCAATAATTTAGCCATTAAGGGCGTTGCCGAATCGTACTTTAGTCAAGGTCGGCATATTGTGACGGTAGAGACAGAGCATAATGCAGTTCTCGATCCCTGTCGCTATTTAGAAACGCTGGGGTTTGAAGTTACGTATTTACCCGTTCAACCCGATGGCCTGATTGATTTGGTACAGCTCGAAAAGGCCCTCCGCCCCGATACGATTTTGGTTTCGGTGATGGCGGCTAATAATGAGATTGGGGTAATTCAACCGCTAGCGGAAATTGGCGCGATCTGTCGGCGCTATGAGGTGCTATTTCATAGCGATGCAGCTCAGGCGATCGCTAAAATTCCCTTGGATGTGGAGGCGATGCACCTCGATTTAGTCTCGCTGACGGCGCATAAGGTGTATGGCCCCAAAGGGATCGGCGCGTTGTATGTCCGCCGTCGCGACCCCAGGGTGAAGCTCGCGCCGCAATTGCACGGGGGAGGCCACGAGCGCGGCTGGCGGTCGGGAACCCTCTGTACGCCGCAAATTGTGGGGTTTGCACGCGCTGTTGAGTTGGGGTTGGTCCAACAGGAAGCGGAGGCTGAACGCTTAGGTCAATTGCGCGATCGCCTCTGGACTCAGATCGCGACTTTACCCGAAATTGAACTTAACGGTCATCCGACCCAACGCTTGCCCGGAAACTTGAATATCAGCGTGACGGGGGTGGATGGTTCGGCGTTAATCCTGGGTTTGCAGCCCTTTGTTGCCGTTTCTTCGGGTTCGGCCTGCACGTCGGCTAAAGTTGCCCCTTCCCATGTTTTGACGGCTCTGGGACGCCCAGAACGCCTCGCTTATGCCTCGATTCGCTTCGGTCTGGGTCGCTGGACTACGGCTCAGGAAATAGATGAGGCGGCAGAACGCGCGATCGCCACGATTCAGGCTTTGCGTCAAGCAAATCGCTAGGGTTAAAGGCAGGTTATGCTAACTTTTGTTACGACTCAATCTGACAAATCTGCCTCGGTATAGATGTGGATTTGAGCAAAATTTAAGCTAATAGAAAAAGAAGGTTGAAATGCTCAATCAATTTCAACTGGTAAATGACGTTGGTTAAACCAACATTATTCGATTAATAGGAGTAGATTTGTTATGAAATTTCTAGGCGCTCTCCGTCCCGTACGGATTCTATTAACGGTTTGTGTCTGCGCTTTCCTCGTATTCTCGTATGCGTTCCCCGCCTACAGTGCAACCAGCAGCCCAACGAAAGGGGAAGATAAGCTAACAACCATTGAAAGAAAATCTCAAGAAGAAGTAATGACTGCACCCAAGTCGCTCGAAGAAACCACCAAGAAGGCCCAGGGTGGGATCAATGCGATTCAAGGCGGTGCAGATGCAGAAAAAATGTATACCCCGGATGATTCCCAAAGCACCACTTCTGTAGAAGAAAAAATTGGCGATGCTTTACAGAACATCAAGGGAACCCTTACAGGCGATAACTAAAGCAGATTATTGCAATTGATGTTTGCATTGCTAGTGCATTGAACCAGGGAGTCATTGTGGAGATATTAGGACAGATCGCCAGTCTGTCCTAATTTATTTTGGGGCGCTCAATCCGCCTGCTCTAAAAACTGATTGATATCTTCTACAATTCGGGTTAACTCCGCCTCTGTACTTAAGCGAATGCGATCGTCGCGCAATGTGAGCAAAACCTTGGCCGCAAAGGGAGAGGCGTAGATGTTGGGGTTGCAGAAAATTTCTAAAAAGACATCGCCTGTATATTGATATTCCATGGGTTTTTGCGGGGTTGGACGAGTACCGGGGGTTTTGGCTGCATTGGCTTTCAGGCTGTCGAGGAGTTGCGCGATCGCAGTTTTTAGCGCTTGTGCCGCTTCTGTTGTAAAACTAAACGAAACTGAACCTTCCGTTAAGTTAAGCGTGAGTTGAGAAGTCCCCATAAAGCAGAATATTCCAAAATTGTTGGTTTCAATTTTAAAGGAAATTGGACGCTTCACAAACCACTCAAACTTTTGGCGATCGCCTGCTTGTCCGATCTCGCTCTGCTTTTGATCGCTTAACCTCATTTAACAGTGATTCTTGAAAATTCCTTTGCGGATGGGATTCGCTTAATTAGAAAAGACTCTCAATTACTGTGTTTTTCTTAATCAAAGATTAAAGCCAACGGCTCAAATAATTGTCCTAAATTAGATTAAAATAACCATAAAATTGAGCGAATTCAGGCATTAAGCCAATGTCTCAAGACAACCGTTCGCAAGTCCGCAGAGTTTTATTTCTGACCTTGGGACTCAACCTCATCGTCATGGGAATTAAACTAGGCGTCGGTTGGCAAACAGGAGCCTTAAGCCTCATAGCAGACGCCTTACACAGCATTACCGATAGCGCCAACAACATTTTAGGATTGATTGCCACGCATTTCGCTTCCCCCCAACCCGATCGCGAACACCCCTACGGACATCAAAAATTTGACGCCATTGGAGCATTAGGAATTGCAGCCTTTTTAGGGATTGCTTGCTTTGAAATTCTCAGCAGTGCAGTTGAACGCCTGCTGCAAACCGAGCGCGAACCCGTTAATATTTCAGCATCCGGTTTATGGATTTTATTGGTTGTTTTAGGAATTAATATTTTTGTGGCATTTTACGAACGCCATGTCGGTCAAAAAGTCGGAAGCCAAATTTTAATTGCCGATGCCAAGCATACCATGAGCGATGTTTGGGTAACGATCGTCGTGATTGCGGGTTTAATCGGCGTTTGGTTAGGCTATCAATGGCTAGATATTGCCTTAGCCTTTCCCGTCGCCTTACTCGTCTTCTGGAGTGGCTGGGAAGTCCTCAAGAGTAATTTACCCTGGCTGGTGGATCGAATGGCGATCGCACCCGAAGCCATCCACGAAATTGTCATGCAAGTCCCAGGCGTCCTTAACTGCCATAGTATCGCCTCGCGGGGAATGGTTGGACGCCAAGCCTTCATCGAAATGCACCTCGTCGTCGGCGTTCCCGATGTCGAAACCTCACACAAAATCACCGAAGAAATCGAAGCACGCTTAACCCAAAAATACCACCCCGTCCGCATCCTCATCCACGTTGAACCCCCCGCCTATCAATCTGATGAAGTGACGTTTTAGGAAGAAGGGAGTTGGGAGTTGGGAGTTGGGGGTTGGGGAAGAAGGGAGTTAGGAATTGGGGGTTGGGGAAGAAGGGAGTTAGGAATTGGGAGTTGGGGGTTGGGGAAAGAGGATGGGGGAAGAAGCGCTAGTCGGTTGAGTTAGAGTTAGCGTAACCCAACGAAACCACTGATATAGGTAGATTTCACGATGTTCAACCCACACAAAAGTTTTGTCAGTCAATCAGGGTAAATCGGCTATTGTTCTAGATACCTACTCAGCACGCTGCTACGCACCCAGAACCGCGCAACAGCACTCTTTTCCCCCATCCTCACTCTCTATCCAGCGCTAACTTCCCCACTCAGCACATCGCTACGCACCCAGCAAGCAACAGCACTCATCACAAAGCACTCATTTCCCCCCATCCCCCCACCTCCCCATCCTCTTCTTCCCCAACCCCCAACTCCTAACTCCCAATTCCCTTCTTCTTCTAGGCGGTTAAAGAATAAGTCTCAGCCTCGCGTAGGGTTAAAATTTCTACGCCCGATTCTGTGACTGCGATGGTATGCTCAAACTGGGCTGAGAGTTTGCGATCGCGCGTTACTGCCGTCCACTTATCTTCAAGCACCTCAACTTCCCAAGTCCCTACATTAATCATCGGTTCAATGGTAAACACCATTCCCGCACGCAAGCGTTTGCCTTTACCGCGAGTGCCATAATGGGGAATCTGGGGTGCTGTATGGAAAACGCGACTAATTCCATGTCCCACAAAATCTTGCACTACTGAAAAGCCATTTTCTTCAGCATATTCTTGAATAGCTGCGCCAATATCCCCAATTTTGCCATTGGGTTTTACGGCTGCAATCCCGCGTCTGAGACATTCTTCGGTGACTTCCACCAACTTCTTCGCCGTTGGGGAAGGCGTTCCCACAAAAAAGGTCTTAGACGTATCGCCATGATACCCATCTACAATTGGCGTCACATCCAAATTGATAATATCTCCATCTTTTAACACCTGTTTGGCATTGGGGATACCGTGACACACCACCTCATTCACGCTAGTACAAATGGACTTAGGAAACCCGTGATACCCCAAAGGCGCACTTTTTGCACCCTGTTTTTGCGTCCATTCTTCGGCTGCGTCATTAATCTCTAACGTGCTAACACCCGGTTTTACCAAAGGTTCCAGATAAGCCAGCAGTTCCGCAGCCAAGCGTCCCGCCTGACGCATTTTCTCAATTTCGCGGCGCGATAAGAGTACGATTGTTTCGTTTCCCATGTCTTCTATAGCTTAAAGTAGCGTGTTGAGAGCAGATTTAAATCCTAACTCGTTTCAGTCTGAGAGGCTGAGAACGGGGAGATGGAATAGAGGCACGGTAAACGTTACGGTGGAACCGAGTCCTTCCCCCATACTGAAGAAATTTATTTCACCCCCCATTGCTTCAATCAGTTTTTGGGAAATGGCTAACCCCAAACCTGTTCCCCCATAGGCACAGGTGCGGGAACCATCAACGGGAGAAAAGGATTGAAAGAGTTTATCTTGTTTATCTAACGAAACTCCAATTCCGGTATCGGCAATTCGGACTTTGACCATACCCGGACATTCTTGGTTTTGAATGATGAGTTTCTTTTTAAGAATTTCGGTAGCGATCGTAATACTGCCTTCATGGGTAAATTTAATAGCATTCCCCACTAGGTTAAACATGACTAATAATAAGACTTGATAGTTGGCATATAGAAGAATTTCATCGCGGACTGGGGGGATGAGGATCTCGTAACTGAGATTTTTCTGTAAGGCTTGGTTACAGATAAATTTCTCAACCCGGTTGAAGAGTTCATCGAGCTTCACGGGGGTGAGTGTGAGTTGCATTTTCCCCGCTTCAATGTTGGCGATACTGAGAAGATCGTTAATAATATTGAGCAGGTGGATGGCAGATTTATGGGCTACTTGAATAAATTCGACTTGTTCTTCTGGCTCTTCTGCCATCCCATCAAGAATTAGCTGCAAGAAGCCAATGATGCCATTGAGGGGAGTTCGCAGTTCGTGGGAGATCCGGTTGAGGAATTCACTTTTGAGACGAGAGACTTCTTTGGCTTTTTGGCGAGCCTCTTCAAGTTCGTAATTTTTTTGCCATAATTCAGTGGTTAAGGCTTGATTTTTGACCAATAATGTAATGTGCGCGATCGCCATTCCGATTTGATCGGCGAGTTCGCGCACTAAATCAATTTCTGGGGTTGTCCACAAATAGGGAGAAGTCTGTTCGGTCTGGTTTTTATAGCTTTGGTAAAGCAAAATTAACCCATTCGGCCGATCTTGATAGCAGGTGGCTACCGCTAACACCGATTGACGCTGACCCGACTCATCGACGAGAATGCCTGTCATCGGTTCTAAGGCGGTCAGCGCTTGCATTAAAATCGGGTCTTCTGCTAGGGTTAATTCCCGCTCTAACAGGGAACTGACTGACTCGTCAGCAACAAACTCGGCGACGATTTTAATGGGGACTTCTAGGCTTTGGTAGGTGCCAATGCAGCAACGATCTAACGAGAGCGCTTGTCCTAACCCCGTTACGGTTTGTTGCCAGATGGTTTCTAAATCGAGGGTTCGACGGATGTTCCAGGTAATTTGGGTGAGGATCTGCTGATAGCGATCGCAACTCGATAAAAAGTCACAGGCGTGCGGATCGTCAGTGTTGTTTCCCATATCTTCAGTTTCCTGCGCTGTTAAAAGTCTCCCTCACGCAGATGGCATGAGGACTGCTCTAGCGAATCGCGCTCTAGACTGTAGCACCCCATTTAATCTGAAAGGCTAAGAACAGGGAGCTGGAAGAGGGGAACGGTGAAGGTGACGGTGGAACCGAGTCCTTCTCCCATACTGAAGAAGTTTACCTCACCTCCCATTGCTTCAACCAGTTTTTGGGAAATGGCTAACCCTAAACCCGTTCCCCCATAGGTTCGGGTGCGGGAACCATCCACTTGAGAAAAGGATTGGAAGAGTTTATCTTGTTTATCTAATGAAACCCCAATTCCAGTATCTGCTACTCGAACTCTAACAATTCCGGGACATTCTTGGTTGTGGACTTTGAGTTTCTTTTTGAGAATTTCGGTGCTAATGGTGATGCTGCCTTCGTGGGTAAATTTAATCGCATTTCCCACGAGGTTTAACATCACTTGCAACAAGCGCTGATAATTGGCGTAGAGGATAATTTCATCGCGCACTGCTGGGGTAACGATTTGATAGCTCAGATTTTTCTGTAAGGCTTGGGTGCGGGTAAAGTTTTCTACATCGCTAAACAGTTCGTCTAGCTTCACTGGGGTAAGTTCCAGTTGCATTTTACCCGCTTCAATTTTGGCGATATCGAGAATATCGTTAATCAGGTTGAGCAGATGAATGGCGGAACGATAGGCTTCATCAATAAATTCCGCTTGTTCTTCGGGATCTTCTGCCATCCCATCCATGATCAGCTTCAAGAAGCCAATCATGCCATTCAGGGGGGTTCGCAGTTCGTGGGAGGTGTTGGCGAGGAATTCGCTTTTGAGGCGAGAGGCTTCTTCGGCTTGCTGGCGTGCATCTTCGAGTTCGCGATGCTTCTGTAAGAAGTCTGCATTCACCCGTTGCAATTCTGTGGCTAAGGCTTGGCTTTCGGCAAATAGTGTAGCATGGGCGATCGCGGTTCCCACTTGATCGGCGAGTTCGCGCACTAAGTCGATTTCTTGAGTCGTCCACAAATGGGGAGGAGTCTCGCTACTCTCAACTTCTGGCTCTGTTTTGGCACTCTGATAGAGCAGAATTAACCCATTTGGCTGATCTTGATAGCAGGTAGTGACGACTAAAACAGACTGACGCTGACCGGACTCATCCACTAACATAGCGGTAATTGGCTCTAAGGTGGCGATCGCCTGCATCAAAATTGGATGTTCTGATAAGGCTAATTCTCGATCGAGCAGAGAACTAACAGACTCTAACGCCGACTCCGCGACAACCTTGACGGGAAACTCCAAACCCTGATACAAGCCAATACAGGAGCGGTCTAGAGAAAGTGCCTGACCTAAACCCGTTACGGTTTGTTGCCAGATTGTATCTAAGTCGAGGGTGCGGCGGATATTCCAAGTAATTTGGGTGAGGAGCTTCTGATAGCGATCGCTACTTGGGGCGATCGCGTTAGACTGGGTGCTTCCCTGCCATTCAAAAGCATTGAGATCCGTAGAACTCGCAACTAACCGTCCGATCGCTAAGACAGTCGTTGCCGTCCCGTGGGCTGCTAAAATTGGACTCGCGACTAACTCAAACAACCAGTATTGCTCGCCATATTGAAAGGGATAGCTAAAGCGTTCTGGCAGTTGGTAGTCTAAAACCCGCTGAATGTGATGCAGGTAAGCTGACAAATCTACAGGTGCTAGCTTTTCTTCGCTACCTAACTGTCCTACCCCTTGTTCGACACCCCTCTCACACTGTTGTGCCAAATTCCAGAAAAAAGAAAGGTACTCCCCAGACGCATTCTGGATAAAGGCTAGCTCGGCTCCTAAGCTTGATAACTCGCTCGACTTGCGTTCGTCTTGGTTCTCAGAGACAGTAGAAGAGAGTTCAGCCGTGGAGAGAGAAAAATTCATGGTAGGCATCATCGTTATGCAGAAAGGGAAAACTGTCGTGGACGAGTTGGTGCTGCACCTGTTGCGGAACCCGATTAACTGGCTTGATAGTGACTACCAAGCTAACAAACAATTGAAGAGAACAATAGCAGTCTTTCAGGTCAAGCCACCGTTGTTCTAATCATTCCATTCTCCTCTCGGCGGAACGGGAGGACTTTTCACAAGGGTTCGGGTTAAATCATCATCGCGCTGAGTTTCGCCTCTGAGCCATTGCCGCAAGGCCGTTTCCACAATCTTACTGGGATCGTTGGTTAAATGTTTCAGTTGATCGAGTAATTCAGGATCGAGATGGATGGCAATTTCCACCTTATCAGCAGCGCGGTGGGAAGAGGGGGCAGAATCATTCATAGTTATCGCAATTGGGGTAAGGGAGTCCGGCGAGGAGATTCAAGCTAAATCAGGTGGTATTTTCCAATGGACTCACAATCGCTCCGATGAATCCGGAATGCTTGCATCCATTTTGCTCCCAATTCCATCGAGCTTTAGCCTGACTCTCCCAGTATGTCTATTCTAGAGTGAAAACGTTAAGCCTTAGACCGTTTTAAGGATAAAGCAAGCGATGGAAAACCTCAGCTTTGCTGTAGCGAGATTCACCTCAACCATCGGCTGTAGGGGAAAAGCATCCTAAGCGCGAATCCACTGGGAATAAAGCGATTACAATCGATGAAGGAATTACCGAGGAAACAGGTTAGGATCTGAGGCAGGTGAGGGTTAATCGCTTAGTCCCGCTTGAGCCGATTCTCTCGGATATTCTTTCACTATTGCACATCGTTTCTTGACAATTTTATGACTGACGTTCTCGTCTCTCGTATTCGCAACTTTTCGATCATCGCTCACATTGACCACGGTAAGTCTACTTTGGCGGATCGCCTGCTACAAGAGACCGGAACAGTCGCCGCGCGAGAGATGAAGCAACAGTTTCTCGACAATATGGAGTTAGAACGAGAACGCGGCATTACGATTAAGTTGCAAGCAGCGCGGATGAACTACACGGCTCAAGATGGCGAGCAGTACGTCCTCAACTTAATTGACACGCCCGGTCACGTAGACTTTTCCTATGAGGTATCGCGATCGCTAGTCGCTTGCGAAGGCGCATTACTCGTGGTGGATGCTTCCCAAGGGGTAGAAGCACAAACGCTGGCGAATGTCTATCTGGCGCTGGAACATAACCTGGAAATTATTCCTGTTTTAAATAAAATTGACCTCCCTGGGGCCGAACCCGAACGAGTCAAGGCGGAGATTGAAGAAATTATTGGACTCGACTGTAGTAACGCGATTCTCGCTTCTGCTAAAGAAGGGATCGGCGTCCATGAGATTCTGGAGTCTATCGTTCACCTGGTTCCCCCCCCACAAGAGACAGTTGAGAAGCCGTTGCGGGCGTTAATTTTTGATAGCTACTACGATAGCTATCGGGGGGTGATCGTTTATTTCCGGGTGATGGACGGAAATGTGAAGAAAGGCGATCGCGTCCGCTTAATGGCGACGGGTAAAGAATACGAAATTGACGAACTTGGCGTTCTCTCTCCCACCCAAGTCCCCTTAGACGAATTGCACGCCGGGGAAGTGGGTTATCTAGCCGCTTCGATTAAAGCGGTCGCCGATGCGCGGGTTGGCGATACCATTACCCTAGCGGCTCAACCCGCTAGCGAACCCCTCCCCGGTTACACAGAAGCCAAACCGATGGTCTTCTGCGGCCTGTTCCCCACCGACGCCGATCAATTTGGCGACTTGCGAGAAGCACTAGAACGCCTCAAACTCAACGATGCGGCGCTTTCCTACGAGCCAGAAACCTCTAGCGCGATGGGATTTGGTTTCCGCTGCGGCTTTTTAGGCTTGCTGCACATGGAAATCGTTCAAGAACGGCTAGAACGCGAATATGACCTCGATTTAATTGTGACTGCGCCGTCAGTGGTCTATCGCGTCACCACCGTGAAAGGGGAAGTCCTCAACATCGATAACCCCAGTACCTTAATGCCACCCCAGGAACGGGAAAAGGTTGAGGAACCTTACGTTCAGGTAGATATGATTACCCCAGAAGAGTTTGTCGGCCCGTTAATGGAGTTGTGTCAAACTCGGCGCGGTATTTTCAAGGATATGCGCTATTTGGCTCAAGGTCGAACCACCCTGATTTATGAATTGCCACTCGCCGAAGTGGTGACGGACTTTTTTGACCAACTCAAATCGCGATCGCGCGGGTATGCCAGCATGGAATATCAGATGATTGGCTACCGCGAAGATAACCTGGTTCGTCTCGATATCATGATTAACAACGATCCAGTCGATGCGCTGGTGATGATCGTCCACCGAGATAAAGCCTACAACGTCGGTCGCGCCTTGGTCGAAAAACTCAAAGAACTCATCCCCCGCCACCAGTTCAAAGTCCCCATTCAAGCGGCGATTGGTTCTCGGATTATCGCGAGCGAACATATCCCCGCCTTGCGGAAAGACGTTCTCGCCAAATGCTACGGCGGGGACATTAGCCGTAAGAAAAAACTGCTGCAAGAGCAAGCCAAAGGCAAAAAACGGATGAAATCGATTGGAACCGTGGAAGTTCCTCAATCCGCATTTATGGCCGTTTTGCGCCTCGATAGCTAAAACCTCGGTATCTGAAGGGGTTCAAAGCGAAGGGAGTCTTGAATTCCCTTCGCTTCACTGTAGTTTTACAAAAAATAACTAAAATCTTACTGACTTTTTCTCGACACTCCGGTCATTCAAGGTTAGCTTAACAGTTGGTGAGAGAAGTCTTTAGCAGACCTTAACTCGCTGATATCAATCTGAACGATCTGCCTTCGGGTAGGTGAAAAACTTCTACTGATGAGCGCAAACTTGCCATCAGTCTGTAAGAGCAGGACAGGAATCGCGCTTGACTTGACGGTTCAAGCACTGTTAATTCACGATTGATTCTAACTACAAACGAGTTAGTTACGAATGAGAATCTTAGTCACTGGCGGGGCTGGTTTTGTTGGTTCCCATCTAATCGATCGCTTAATGGCCCAAGGCCACGAGGTTTTGTGCCTGGATAACTTCTATACAGGTCACAAGCGCAACATTCTGCAATGGTTAGATAATCCCTATTTTGAATTCATCCGGCACGATGTCACCGAACCGATCCGCCTTGAAGTGGATCAGATCTACCATCTGGCTTGTCCGGCGTCTCCGGTTCATTATCAATACAACCCGGTCAAAACGGTAAAAACGAGCGTTATGGGAACGCTCAACATGTTAGGACTCGCGAAACGGGTTAAAGCGAGACTCCTTTTAGCCTCCACTTCAGAAGTTTATGGCGATCCTGACGTGCATCCCCAAACCGAAGAGTATCGAGGCAATGTCAACCCCATTGGGATTCGAGCCTGCTACGACGAATCAAAGCGCGTTGCGGAAACGTTGTGCTTTGATTATCACCGTCAAAATAAAGTTGATATTCGAGTGGCCCGGATTTTTAACACCTATGGCAGTCGAATGTTAGAAAATGACGGCCGCGTCGTCAGCAATTTTGTCGTGCAAGCGCTCAAAGGAATTCCCCTAACCGTTTATGGGGACGGATCGCAAACGCGGAGTTTCTGCTATGTGTCCGATTTGGTTGAAGGACTGATGCGGTTGATGAATGGCGACTATGTAGGGCCGGTCAATTTAGGCAACCCAGACGAGTACACGATTCTGGAACTGGCTCAAAAAATCCAGAATATGGTGAACCCGGATGCAGATATTCAATTTGCACCGTTGCCTTCAGACGATCCCAAACAAAGACAACCGGATATTACTAAGGCTAAAACCTTACTGGGTTGGGAACCGACTGTGCCTCTACAAGAGGGACTGAAGCTCACCGTTGAGGATTTTCGGCAAAGATTGGGTGCAAGTTCCTAGTTTGTCCTTCCCAATGGCAGACTCCCCCGTATGACAAGTTAGCAATTAGCAGCGAAAAAGGACAAGGTTCATGAAAGTTTGCGTGATTGGTACAGGCTATGTCGGTCTAGTGACAGGCGTTTGTTTAGCCCATTGCGGTCATCACGTCATCTGTGTAGACAACAACGAAGAGAAAGTCAAGTTGATGAAGTCTGGACAGTCCCCGATTTACGAACCGGGTCTGTCAGAATTGATGCAGTCTTCGACTCAAGCCGGAAATCTGGAGTTTACTTCCGATTTGGGCTATGGGGTAGACCACGGCGAGATTTTGTTTATTGCGGTGGGAACGCCAGCTTTACCGAGTGGCGATAGCGATACGCGCTATGTGGAAGCCGTAGCCAGAGGGATTGGCGCTCACTTGAGTAAAGGCTATAAGGTGATTGTCAATAAGTCTACGGTGCCGATTGGTTCTGGGGACTGGGTGCGGATGATCGTTTTAGATGGGATCGCCGAACGTCAAAAGGCCTTAGTGGGTGCGGGGGGCGTTTCTGGAGAAGAGGCTCTCAGCAGTATTGAGGCTGAATTTGATGTGGTGAGCAACCCGGAATTCTTGCGCGAGGGTTCGGCGATTTACGATACGTTTAATCCCGACCGGATCGTGTTGGGCAGCAATGGTGAAAAAGCGATCGCCATGATGCAAGAACTCTATGCTCCGATTGTAGACCGTCGGTTTGCGGAAGAGTCGTCTTTACCCCCGGTTCCGGTGGTGGTGACGGATTTGAGTTCGGCAGAAATGATTAAATATGCCGCCAATGCGTTCCTCGCGACTAAGATTAGCTTTATTAACGAAGTGGCGAATATTTGCGATCGCGTCGGCGCAGATGTCACCCAGGTGGCGAAGGGGATTGGTTTAGACTCCCGCATCGGTAACAAGTTCTTGCAAGCCGGGATTGGTTGGGGCGGTTCCTGCTTCCCCAAAGATGTCTCGGCCCTGATTCACACTGCTGAAGACTACAATTACGAAGCCCAATTGCTCAAATCAGCCGTCAGCGTGAACGAACGCCAGCGCCTGATTGCAGTCGAAAAACTCCAGCAAGAACTGAAAATCCTCAAAGGAAAAGTCGTCGGACTGTTGGGCTTAACCTTCAAACCCGATACCGATGATATGCGCGATGCTCCCGCCCTGAATTTGATCGAGCAACTCAATCGTTTAGGGGCCAAAGTCAAAGCCTACGACCCGATTATCTCCCAAAGTGGAATGCGTCACGGTCTATCGGGCGTGATTGTGGAAACTGACCCAGAAATGCTCGCAGATGGTTGCGATGCGTTGGTTCTCGTCACCGACTGGCAGCCGTTCCTCAAGCTGGATTTCGCGAAGATGGCGAAATCAATGAGCCATCCTGTCATTATTGATGGCCGCAATTTCCTGAACCGTCAAACGGTTGAAAAAGCCGGATTCCGCTATGTAGGAATTGGACGTTAGAAAACATCTGTAACGGGAGAACAGAGGTCTAGAAATAGGCCTCTGTTTTTAGGTTTTAAGGCTGCGCTGAGGTAGATTCGCGGTAAGGCGGTTCGCTGTCAATTTTACCTAAGTTGTTAACGGGCCAAAAGCGTACTACAGCCCGACCAATAATATGATCGCGGGGAACGACGCCCCAGCAGCGCGAATCATAGCTATTGTTGCGATTATCCCCCAATACGAGATAGGAATTTTCAGGGATGGTCATTGGGGTTGCTAGATAGCGCTGGTTGGGAGGACATACATCAATTTCTGTCATTTGATGTTCCGAGGCTGCATTGACGGGTTCGGCTGGATAAAGGTCAGAGGCCACGTAATTCTCAGACAAAGGCGTGCCATCAATGTAGACTTGTCCGTTTCTCAGTTCAATCGTTTCTCCAGGTAAGGCAATCACGCGCTTAATAAACGCATCTTTGAGGGATGGGTTTTCTTGAAGCAGGACTTCTGTGGGGGAGAAAACTACGATATCGCCACGCTTGGGGGTTTGGAAACGATAACCCAGTTTATCAATAATTAGGCGATCGTTGATTTGTAGGGTCGGCAGCATGGAGCCAGAAGGGATGTAACGAGCTTCTGCTACGAAAGTCCGAATTCCAAAAGCGAGGATCGCGCTGAGTCCAATGGTTTTGAGGCCTTCTACCCAAGGATTTTCCGGTGCTGTCCGAGCCGACTCTCCATCAGAGTGTTGTTTTTTCGCAGGAGTCATAGGTTTTCGATCGCGAGTTAAACGCAGGGTACCATTAGTTCAATATTAGTGCTTCTGCCATTGAAGGCTAACGAGCATCTATAAGTCTTTTAGCAGGGGTACGGGGAAGAAGGGGAATTGGGAGTTGGGAGTTAGGAGTTGGGGGAAGAAGGGGAATTGGGAGTTAGGAGTTGGGGGTTGGGGAGAAGAAGGGGGAAGACTGACTTACTACTATACTTCTCAGCACTCAGCACTTTACACTCAGCACTTAGAGAAGCACTCAGCACTCTTTTCCCCCATCCTCTTCCTTACTTAACGGCTGTTTGTAAGCGTTCAATCAACTGGGATAATTGCTGTTGATTGAAGGCTGCGATGATGGCTTCGGCGGCGGCGTTGGGTTCCACTGTCAGGGCGATACGCCGTTTTTCAGATTGTGCGGCTAGTTGTCGCAGTTGGGAAGACGGGGACACCTCATCAACTCGTCCGGCTTGTACGAGTTCGCTGGCTTGGCGGATTTCTTTGATGACCAATGGCGCAAGCGTAACATAGGAAAATTGAGGATTGGCGATCGCGCTTTGAGCTGTTTGAATCAAATTCTGCCAAGTCTGGCTGGTTTCGCCAACATTGAGCAAACTCCCGCACAACTGTTCCAACTCCTGACGATTGGCCGGGTTGGGAGCTTGGCGAAACTGCTGTAACATTTGTCGCAAGACTGCTGTCACCTGAGCGACAATATCGGGGGGCGCAACCCTCTGAACCCCAGGTACGGGCATATCTTCATCTTCTACACTAATGCCCGCTTCACCTAACAACTCATTCAGGTGAGCCTGAAGTTGATTGAAAATGGGTTCAGCCTCTTGTACCAGTTGATCCGCTTCTTCATCGCGCAAGCCAAACGGCCCTTGCAAACGACCCAGCAAATCGCGGAGGGGATCAAAACCCCGAATAAATAAGGACTCTAGCTTTTGGTCGGGTGTAATGGGATATTCCTTGAGGATCTTAAACCCATCTTCTAGGCGGTGAGCAATCTTTTGAATGCTGCTAAACCCCAGCATCGCTGCTCCCCCTTTAACGGAGTGAGCCGCCCGGAACATTTCGTTCACCCGTTCGGTGTCCTTCATCGTGGATTGTAAATCTAACAAACCTTGTTCCAGGGTATCGAGATGCTCTTTGGCTTCCTCAATGAAATAACCTAAAATCTGTTGCTTCCCAGCATCCACGGCAGTATTCCTCAACCTGACATCACTAGGGTAGTAGCTGCTAGGGGAGAAATGCCATACTTTAACAAAATATGTTGCCGGAAATCTTGGGTATTTTTGGGCAGCAAGACACCTTCTCGGCGTTTTGTAACTTATACGGGAATCTCAATCACAAATTCTGCCCCTTGTCCCGGCTCAGAAACGCAACGCAACTGACCCCGATGGCGTTCTACCACGATTTGATAGCTAATGGATAGACCTAGCCCCGTTCCTTTACCTACAGGTTTAGTGGTAAAGAAGGGATCGAATAAGCGCTGCAAGACTTCTGGGGGGATTCCAGGACCATTATCTCCAATCCGAATGGTAATGCGATCGGGGTAGGAGTGTTCTGTGCGAATCCAGATTTGCGGGCCCCCTGGCTTGGCGGAAAATTGTCCCCGTTCGACGGCTTCTTCTAGGGCGTCAATGGCATTGCTCAATAAATTCATAAAGACTTGATTCAACTGTCCGGCGTAGCACTCGATTTGGGGAAGTTTGCCGTAATCTTTGACTAACTGAATTCCCAAGGCTCCCGATTTCTCTTTGAGGCGATGTTGCAGCAACAATAGGGTGTTGTCTAGCCCTTCATGGATATCGACGGGTTTCTTTTGGGCCTCATCTAAGCGCGAGAAGTTGCGTAAAGAGAGGACAATTTGCCGAATGCGATCCGCCCCTAACTGCATGGAGCCTAGGAGTTTGGGTAAGTCTTCTAGAATATACTCAATTTCAATGCTTTCTGAGAGTTCTATAATTTCCGGAACGGGCTGAGGATAGTGCTGTTGATACAGGTGGACGATGGCCAGAACATCAGCGATATAGGCGTTGGCGTAGTGAAGATTGCCTGTAATGAAGTTAACGGGGTTATTAATTTCGTGGGCAACTCCGGCGACTAACTGACCGAGAGAGGACATCTTTTCAGTCTGGATCAGTTGAATTTGGGTTTGCTGGAGTTCTTGGAGGGTATTTTTCAGTTTGCTGGTTTGTTTGCGAAGCGAGGAGATTAGGCGGGTTTGTTTTTCTTTGGACTGGCGGAGGGCGTCTAGGACTTGTTTGCGATCGCTCACATCGCGGACAAAGGCACAATGGTACTCTTTACCATTAAACCGCAAGTGGTTAATCGTCATCTCCACCGGAAATAAACGCCCAGTTTGGGTGCGATGGTGCGCTTCAATAGTCAACGAACCGCAACGGCTTAAAACATTCCAATGATAAGCCCAAGCGCCTTCTGTCAAATCTGGATTAATATCGTGAATCGTTTTTGTTAAAAGTTGCTGGCGCGAATACCCCAAGGAACGGCAAGCTTCGCGATTGACGTAGAGTAACTTACCATCGGGAGCAATCCAGAAAATAGCATCCGCACAGCGTTCAACTGAAAACTGAGTGAGCTTCAGCGTATCTTCTGCCCGCACTCGCTCGGTAATATCAGTTGCAATCCCTACAAAACCCGCTACTTCTCCCGTTGGCTGTAATAAGGGAGAGGTGCGGTGTTCGTATACCCATCCCTCATAGTCTGCAATCCAAGAATGTTCGCTACCGCTGAGGGCTTGACGCAAATTTTCTAAAATATAGGGCTGATCTTGATAAAGCTCCAGTGCCGATTGACCCACAACAGCCTCAGATAAGCCGATGTGTTCGATACCTTTGCCTTCAATATGAGTAAATCGTCCTTTGCGATCGACTGCATACACAATAACCGGAGCATTGGCAATCAGACGATGCAGAGTTGTTAATTCTTGCTTCAGTTTTTGGTTTTCTTGGAATAATTCTGTGGTTTGAGCATCCACCCGATGTTTAACAATCCGTTCTAAACTCAAGGGATCGACCGCAGTCGGTGTTGGAGTGAAGGGCGTAAAGCTCGGTAAAGCCCCCATTGCACTCGCCTGAGCCACGCTTTTTGCCGGATGGCCTAACCAGTTTGATGTTAATCGCGGTATCCAAATCATAATGAAATTACTCAAACTCCAAAAAAGCATAAAAATTCCAAACGGTAAAAAACTCCAGTTCCACAGCCGCTCCGGATTTTGCCGGACAAAATAAAGAAAAACGGGGAGAACTTCGCCCAAGGGTAAGGCGATCCGCAAGGAGTCGTCAAAATGGCTAAATCGGGGTGGCGACGGGCTTGCACGCTCTAAGATGTGGCTCCCGGCGAGACTGCGAACGTTAATAGAAGATTGAAAAACTTTTTGTAATGAGTCTTGCATCAAAAGTTCAGTAAGTATACTGAGGCATCAAGGAGCATATTAGAATTATGCAGATGTTTGTTAATTTTTGTAGGGGGTCTTTAATAAATTTCAAATAGAGCAGGCATGAGTAATGCAGATGATTCGCAAGAATTAGGGTTCAGCCTGCTGGAAGCCTTGGACTGTCCTTCAGGGGTAGTAGTATTACTTTCTGGCGTTTTCTGGGCGATCCGGCTTGCGGGAAACTCGGCGCGAGAAAATCGATCCCCATAAATTTCTCATGGGTTTTAAGCTCTAACAAAAGTTAGATGCTTGAGCCTTCCGCAGGCTTTACACTAATCGAAGCCTCGTTTTAACAATTCTTCACACGATAAGAGTGGTTGCGAACTTTACTGTTCTCATCCCCGCTTTGTGTCCTACTAGACTTGACAACTTCACTGCACAACTCGCTTTGGTTTGCGCTCATGTCCATTCACAGCAACTCGCATTCTGCAATTGAGTCCCTTGTTGACCAAATCATCTCATCCTACAAACTCACTCGTGCCGACCAGCAGATGTTAATGGATGCGTTATTATCTAAACAATCCCTGAATGCCACTGAGCAATCGTTAATTAATCAAGTTTTTGATGGGATTAAACGGGGCTTGGTCAGGGTGATTGATTAGCCTAAAATCACAAAACGCGCAACCCCAAAGGAACGTCGCGATCCGGTTGGATTAACGCGACTTCCTGGCTTGGCAATACGACGCCAAGAACTAGCACTTCTGATAAGAAATCTGCAATTTGTCGGGGCGGAAAATTAACAACGGCAAGAATTTGTCGATCGATCAGGTCAATAGGATTATAGAAGTGAGTAATTTGAGCGCTAGATTTTTTAATGCCCAGTTCATCACCAAAGTCAATCCAAAGTTTGTAAGCGGGTTTGCGAGCTTTAGGAAATCCTTCGGCTTTAATGATTTTCCCGACGCAAATTTGAACTTTTTCAAAATCAGAATAATCAATGAGATCCATTTGAGCTTTTAAAAAAGGGTTGACTGAGTTGACCTCAGTTTCTCTATCAAAATCAGTTTAGTGCTTTCACCATACGTTGAAAGGGAAGCTAAAGTAAAATTATTTATAAATTTTTTAGAAACTTGTCAAACTAGGCTAACGGTAGGGACGTGCAAGTTAGAGAGCCAGAGACAAAGCGGTTTGAGCTAGAGTCATTTATGAATCTTAAGGATAATGAGGGATTAAATGCTTGATTTTACCCCTTGGGATGCGTTACTTCAGCGATATGTCAATGATGTTGGTAGTGTTAATTATTCGGCTTGGCAAGAAGAGTCTTTAGAACAATTAAAGTCTTGGTTATTTAAGGTAGAATCGTTCGATCTTCCAACCTCTTGTCCGAGCGAAGTACAACTTGCTTATTGGATTAACTTGTATAATGCTGGGGTGATTTTCCAAGTTTTAAAGCGCTATCCGATTCCCTCTATTTTTCCGCGTTTTTTTAATATTCCCAATGGGTTGAGTTTTTGGCGTTTTTTTAGTCGCCGCATTCTCTCCCAAGGTCGTTATTCGCTCAATCAGATCGAACATCAGATTTTGCGACAGCAGTTTCAGGAACCTCGGATACATTTTGCTCTAGTTTGTGCGGCTAGGGGGTGTCCGTTATTACGCAATCAAGCTTATTATCCCGATACAGTATTTGAGCAATTAGAAGCAGATGCGCTGCGGTTTATTCAGAATCCCCAAAAGGTTCGCTACGATTCGGTAACGCATACGCTCTATTGCAGCAAGATTTTGAAGTGGTATGGCAAGGATTTTCTTCGGGTTTCTCCTTCAGTTGCAGAGTATATCCAAGGTTATCTCCAGACGGAAATGGCAAGCGCGGACGAACCTCAGCTTGCTTATCTCGATTATGATTGGTCGCTCAATGCTCAGTAAATCAGGAGGGGAGGGCGTTCTCGATCTTTGACTTGACAGTTGTAGTACAACGTAGTACAACAAGAATAGATTCTCGCAACTCTCTAAAGGGAGTTCTGAAAGATCGGGTGCTGGTATACTACAAGCGCTTGATTTTGGTTACGCTCGCGGACGGATAGCTCAGGGGTTAGAGTACCTTCCCTATTCGCCACTTGCCCACCGGGCCGATGAATTAGGGTTATCGGCTTACTATCCGGGAGGTCGCGGGTTCGAGTCCCGCTCCGTCCATTTCTTTTTGCCCGCAGGGGCTGGAGGATGACCGTTGAACTACAATTTTTATACCCAAAAACAAACTGGAACTCCTCAAAATCAGCCCATTCCCGGACGCGAAACCCAGATGATCCAAGGTCGTTCTGGGGGATGGATGTTTAAGGCCGGTTTATGGCGCTCTGTGCGTCGTTGCTTGCTGATTGGAACGGCTCAAAGCACTTACTACGCGGATAAGCGGGGGTTGACGGGGGATTTCGTCAAGGTTCTGAAGAAGGCGATCGCCCAAGAACCCGATCGGGTTGCCCAAGAGATCCTTTATGCTAGCGATGGACGCGCCATCAACAACAGCGCACCGATCCTCGCCTTGGTGTTGCTGTCGATGGGGGAAACCCCAGAAGCCAAGCGAGCCTTTATGGAAATCTTTCCCCAAGTCGTGCGGACGGGCAGCCATTTCTACGAGTGGTTAAGCTATACCAAAGCGATGCGCGGTATGGGTAAAGTGATTCGCGAGGCGGGTAAACAATGGCTCTCTCGCGAGGATGTGAAGGGGTTGGCGTATCAATTGCTGAAGTATCAGCAACGTCAAGGCTTTGCTCATCGGGATGCGTTGCGCTTGTTTCACGTTAAGCCACCGACGGAAGACCATAACTTGCTGTTTCAGTGGGTGGTGAAGGGTTGGGATGAGCTACCGAGCGAAATTCCTTCGGAAGTGATGGCGCAAATTTGGTGGTTTGAGTGGCTGAAGCGTCACCCCCAAGAATCCGAAAGGGCGATCGCGCAAGGGCGTTTAACCCACGAAATGGCCGCCCCCGTCGGTAAAATGGATCGAGGTGCATGGCAGCTACTCTTTGATGAAATGCCCATCGGCGCAATGCTGCGAAACCTGGCATCTCTAACCCAAATTGGCGTTTTAGAAGCCGACAATACTCGCAATTTAGAGCGCGTGGAATCGGTTCTCAATAACCCCGAACACTTACGGAAAGGACGCATTCACCCTATTGATGTCCTCAAAGCTCTCAAGACTTACAAGTCGAAGGGACGTTTGGGACGCAGCCAGAAAACCTGGAAACCCGTTTCCCGAATTATTGGCATCTTAGAAAGGGCTGTTGAACTTTCTTTTAACACGATAGAACCTACAGGCAAAGTGTTTTTACACGCCGTTGATGTGTCGGGTTCGATGTCCTATTCAACTGTGAACTCTGTCGGGTTAACCTGTTGCGAAATTGCGACTGCGATGGCGTTGGTGACAGCAAAAGCTGAAACCCATTACACGATTCGCGGGTTTGCAACAGAGTTTCGCAATCTCAAAATTTCAGCCAGCGATTCTTTTAGCTCTGCTTTAAAGAAAGCCAGCGATCAAAACTTTGGCGGAACCGATGCTGCGGTTGCCTATGAATGGGCAACTAAACATAAGTTCAAAGCCGATGTCATTTGTTTCTGGACAGATAACGAAAGCTGGTCAGGTTATGGTCATCCTAGCCAAGCGCTGGCAGCCTATCGCAAAAAAGTGAATCCCGAAGTTAAGGCAATTTATGTCACGTTGGCTCCTTATGGCATTACCTTAGTCGATCCGCACGATCCCCTATCCTGGGACTTCGCAGGCTTCGACCCCGGTACGCCAAAAGCCATTCAAATGTTAGCTGCTGGCGACTTATAACTCAGTTTTACCTTAGACCGTATCGCGCTTACTATCCTATGGGTTGTAAGCGCTTTTCTTGTGATTGTTGAGAAGCGTATCAACACCTAAATTCAAGTCTTTAACAATTGACAGATAATCTTTTTGCCAGGGCAGATAAGTTTAAACAATTCAATATGCTAGTTTTAATGGGTCGTTTTTCATCCCAAAAAATGAGAGAGGAATAAAAGTCAGTTGCTAAGGGTGAGGTTAGATGTGTAAATGCTTGATTAGCAGCTTCTTCATTGTCAAAGGAAAGAAAATAAACTGTATCATCAAAAATAGTGGGTTTATTTTCAATTGTCCCAACCAGCCTGAAGCTTAATTTTTTATACAATCCACAAATCGCTATTTTCCACGGAGAAAAGGTATATTCCCCAACTCCAAATATAGAAAAGCAAGGTGTTGTCTTATATATTTTGCTTTTCCTATTATCTAAATAGGGTGCATGATGCTCTAAGTATTTCCAGGTTTTGGGCGCTAAGTCTTTGAGTTTGTCTGTTGGCTCACCAATTAGTCTTTGGGTTACTAAAACATAGCGATTAGAATTTTCTATTCTACCTTGAGCGACATCAGATCCTTTGATTAAAGGAAAGATATAAGTTTCTTCTAGGTCAATAATCTCTCCTAGTCCGTTGATATAACCATCTTGAATTTTATGAAATTCCATTATATCTGAACAATCATGTTTAATGCCTGAACGCCATTTTTTACTGGGTTTAGGATCGTACAAGTCTTTGACGCTATTAAATTTATCAATATCTTTGACCAATAGAGAAGCGTGATAGCCAATTTGATAAAATTCACCTTCATCAAGGTTATTAAACACATCACAAAAATAATTTTGTGAATTAGGCTTAACTGTACAGAATAATAAACAAGCATCTACATTTGCAGCGAAGTATCTTTTTGCATCTATTTTATAGCTTGCACAATAGTCTAGATAAAGTTTTTGAGAGTGAATATAACTGAGTAGTTTCCTCGCAACAGAAGTTTTACACAAAACTGCTATTGATGCTTGATATTGTTGAAGATGATTAATAATTTGAATTAACATCCATTCTGAAATGTCAAAATTACTCTTTCCTGTAATTGCTTCCAAAGCACTATACTTTTTAAAGTTTGTTTTTAAGGGTAAGTTATCACCCTGGATTTTTCCTTGCTTTGAGTTAGTCACCCAAGGTAAGTTACCAATAATCAAAATATGTCCTTGGGCTTCTTGAACCAAAGAAGACCAATTGAATTGAAAAAAGTCGGCTTGATGGATTGTAATTCTTGTGTCTTGTAAAAAGAATCGCTCTTGCTTAATTTTGTTAATATAATCATAATTAATATCGATACCAATAACTTGGTTCGCGGATTGAAATGTATTTGCGGCAGCTTTAATAAAGTTTCCAATTCCACAAGTCGGCTCAATAATTATATCGGGTTCTATGCCAAGATCAACTAGCTTGCAGCAAATTTTTTCAGCTAATTCAATAGGAGTTTGAAAATCTCCGTATTCTATTTTTTCTTTTAAAAGCCGAGTCACAATCTTGACCTATAAACAGCAAAAATACCTTCTTCTTGTCCGGCTCTCTCAATTGCCCTACTGTATTGCAATCTCCATTGTAAAGCGTTAGAAATAGTTAAAAATTCCTGAAGAGGTGGATTTCTCAGAATTTCCTCTGCAATATTTTCAGCTTCAATTTCATCAACGGGTAGATGTCGATCTAGCATAAACGCTATGAGATCGTCTTTGTTGCCTTCGTTTTCTAAAATATTGAGAATTCCACGAGTCATCTGAAAGTCGGCTGTTCTTTCAGCACTCACATAAATCGCGTGCAAAATCTCTAAAGTGGCTGTTCTCTGGTTACTATTATCCATTTTTTGATAAACAAAAATAATCAGCGAGTAACCCAACCCGAAAATTTTCTGCCTAGCTGACTTAAAGGGACAGGAAGACTGAGGCTGTTTAATGCTCGTAACTTTAATATCAACGAATAGTCCCGGAAAATCTATGCCACTCGCAGCATTACCTTCTAGGAACTCATAATTTTCCTTAAGGTAAAGCTTAAACTTGTGTTCTAAGTAAGTCCCAACTGCTTTACCATCTGTGACGCCATAAAGTAAGGGTTCTGGGTGCTGAGACTCGACTGCTGAGAAGATTGCGGCTTCAGAACATAGCGTTTCTACGGTCAGGGTGGGCATCGATACAAACTGAAATTGTGCTAAGTATCATATCCTAATCTGCCAATCTAAAGATTGGCAAGCCAAACATCCATAAGCATTTTTTTGGCGCGAGAAAGATGGCTTTGGCTGAGAAAACTCATGTTTGGATTACGGAGTGCGATCGCCTTCTGGTGGTCTCTTGCTGAATAAAGAAAAGTGTGAGTATGGTAGAAGATACATCCAGCTTCAGTAATATCTCTTATGCTTACCGATCGCGAACTTTTTGATGAATCTTTTTATCTCAGTACCTATGCAGATGTCGCCTCGGCTGTCACTGCGCGAAACTTTACCAACGGATATCAGCATTTTCAGATTCACGGTCAGTTTGAGGGACGCAATCCCAGCGCACTATTAGATACTCCCTATTATCTCCAGCAATATCCTGATGTGGCTCAGGCTTTTTTTCAGTCGCAAATTGTTCCCTCTCAGCACTTTGTTACTTTTGGGCAATTTGAAGGTCGTAACCCTAGGGCCGTTTTTGATACTCCATTTTACTTGGCCAGCAACCCGGATGTGGCGCAGGCGGTTGGACGCGACTTGCTGACGGGGGTAGAACACTTTGTCCGATTTGGGCAATTTGAAGGGCGCGTTCCTAGCGTTTTATTCAATCAGGTTTATGTATTTGGCGATAGTCTTTCTGATGATGGTAACGGATTTATCCCGACAGGCGGTCAACTTCCCCCCAGTCCTCCGTATTTCCAAGGGCGCTTTTCTAATGGGCCGGTTTGGGTTGAGCAATTAATCCCGCGTTTGGGGTTGAATCTGACCCCGCAAACCAATGTAGCATTTGGGGGCGCGACTTCGGGGACGTTTAATGTGAATACCCAACTCCTCCCGGCGGGTTTCCCTCCACTTCCGGGCGTTCAAACGCAGATTGATGGTTATATTAGCGCGGCGAATGTTGCCGATCCGCGATCGCTCTACGTGGTTTGGGCGGGTTCTAATGATTACTTAGGGGCCCGTTCTACCGATGTTCAAGGCGTTCTCAATAATATTGCTCTGGCGATTACCAAGCTGACGAATATTGGCGCGCGGAATATTATGGTTCCTAATTTACCCAACTTGGGAATTACACCCTTAGCGACCAGCTTAGGCCCAGAAGCCGCTCAAGGATTGACTCAACTGAGTGCGGCTCATAATGCGGGTTTAGCCACCCTGATCGAAACCCTGGATCGCAATCCGGCGGTTAATATTATCCCGGTGGATGTGGAAGGCTTGATTAACCAGGCGGTAACGAATCCCGCAGACTTTGGCTTTACCAATGTGCGAGATCCGCTGTTAGTGCAGCCAAGCAATAATCCTAGCCAGTATCTATTCTGGGACGATCTGCACCCAACCACCGCCGCGCATAGCTTTGTAGGCGATCGCGCCTTAAGAGCAACAACCGCCCTAGGTGAAGTCGTCAGCATCGAACAGGCTCGCAGTGCTAGATAATTAGAGCGCAGACTGTCGCGCCGAAGTTGGGGAAAAGCCCAGGCGATCGCCATAACGCACCGTGCGAAAGGAAGTGAGATCGCTCTTCGGATGATAAAGAGCGTAGGTGGCCTCTCCGGGTATTTTCCCCACGCTACCCACCCCAATAATCTGTTTAGGGGAGAGCATTTGCACCTGGCTGGCGGATTCCCCCTCCAAAGACGTGAGGCTGCTTGTCACCGAACCCGATTGTAATTGATACTGAAACGCCTGACCCGAACGCCCGCAAAATAGGCGGTTCGCCTCGCCCCGAATCAGCCGATCCAACAGTTGCAACGGCGGCGTTTCTGGTGTCAATTCGTCGTCAACACCCAGGGTACTCCCATGAATTAGCAGACAGTCTAATTCAAAAAAGCCAAAATGGAGCGATCGCAACCACTGCACCGTCTCCCGCGAAACCGAGTTCCAGAGCTTTTCCACCGTCTCCGGGCCATAACGGGCGATTAACTCCGGCGTTTCCGAACTCGCCCCAACTGCGTGCAGGCGAAAGCATTGGTCTTCCCACCATCCTACGCATACCTGGGGTTCGGGTTCTCCGCGTCGGGGCGATCGCACCCGCCGCACCAACGCCTCGCAATCGGCCTGCGGCCCCACCAAATCCCCCAGAATATACAGGGCCTCAACGCCCCCTTTCACCCGCTTGAGATCGGCCAGAACCGCCTCATACGCTGCTAAATGACCTGCAATTCCACTTAAAATCGCCCAATGACTCATCTTCAAACTTATCCTTAACGCTGACAGACATGGGTGGCATCTTCCGCCATTTCCGCAAATTCCAGCCCCCGCGCTAGCCGCCAAGCAAAAATTGCCGGAAGTCCTTTTTCTACAATCGCCGTGCAGGTTTGCTGATAGTCGTAAGCTACCTCTTGCAGGCTGGCTTGCTGCGTCTCGGTCTCAAAAAGGGCGTAAGTGGCGTTCGGTCGTCCGTGGCGCGGTTCCCCCACAGAACCTACATTGATAATCTGTTTTAGCGGTGCGGTGAAATTCAAATTGCTGGCTGTTTGCACCTGGGGGTGTAAAAGCGCAGCCTGCAAGCTTCCAGATTGCAAACGCCGGATATAGGGGCGGTGAGTATGGCCGCAAAACAGTACATCCGCCCCCGCAGAGAGTACCCGTTCTAAGGCTAAGAACGCATCCACATCCGAGAGTAGATATTCGTGGGCGCTATGGGGACTACCGTGAACAAAGGCGAGATTTTCATGTCGGAGGCTGTGGGGTAACTGAGCGAGAAATTCCCGATTTTCTGGGGTAATCTCGCGATTGGTCCATTCGTGGGCGATCAACCCGCGCTTTTCTGCGAGTTGGGAGGGATAGCTACATTCGCAGGCGTTGAGGCCTTCAACGATGTCTTCATCCCAACAACCCGCACAGGTGGGAATGGAGAGCGATCGCACTTTTTCTACCACTTCATTAGGATAGGGGCCATAACCCACTAAATCCCCCACGCAGAAGATTTTCTCCGCCTTTTGGCGATCGATATCGTGTAAAACCGCTTCCAACGCGGCTAAATTACCGTGAATGCAAGAAAGAACCGCTATCTTCATGTTTAGGCCTCCATTGCGGCGAGTTGGTCTTGATAATGAGCGATCGCCGTATCGGATAAACAGCACTCTTGGAGAGTTTGGGCGATCGCCGTCGTATTCAATCCCACGCCAATTGCTTCTATCCCGCTGACAAATTCCGGCCTTCCCGCTAACCTCTGCGCCTCGTGCAACTGGGAAATTTCACTCTCTCCCCGACCGGATAGGAAATCAAAATAAAATACGCTACCATCCGGCTGATTAAAAATCCCCTTCGCCCGTTTCACCTCGCCATAAGCGCCTTCCACCAACTCATACCAAAACACATCCAAACTGGGCGGATCGACCACTTGACCCGTCAGCATCGCCCGCCAAATCTCAACATTTGCAATGGGGGTACTCTGGGGATTTCCCACAACCACCCGATCCGCCCAAGCGTGCCATTCAGTATCCTGCAAGCCTTCTGGAACAACGGCCACCCGATGCATCGGCGTTTGAAGGTTGGAGCGTTCCTGGGTTAACTCTAAATGAACGCCGACTTCAATACAAACGGGTGTCCCCTGCGCGAGTTGGGCGGAAATTTCTTGAGGGTCTCGATCCATTGCTACTTGAATGCGATCGCTCTGACAACTCAAATAAGCTGCATCCAGGGGGACGCCTTCTGTTCCTGGCGCTAAATAAAGAACCTCGCGGGGGGCTTGGGCAATAAATTCGGAAATCCAAGTGGTTTTACCACTTCCCGGCGGCCCGGCAACAACAATCATCATGGTTGTATAACAGCTTGTGCCTCAGTTAAATTACAATTACCTCCCAAACCATTGACAATCGCGCAGGTATTGGTAATGAGCATCCGCTGATAGGTCGTGGCCTCGCTGCCAGAAGCGCCTAAACTATCGGCATACAGCGAACGTTCGGCTAGCTGCACGTTTGCTTCTCTTGCGATCGCTGCCATTAAGCGAGGGTTGCTGGTAGTTTCTGCAAAAATTGTGGGAATTCTCGCCGACCGAATTTGATTGACCACTTCCCGGATGCGTGCCGCTGAGGGTCTGGCTTCTGTGCTGACACTGCGTAGTGCCGATTGAATCTGCAAGCCGTAGGTCTCTCCAAAATATCCCAGCGCATCATGGGTGGTGACTAGGGTGCGTTGGTTGACGGGAATTGTATTAACTTGGCGTTCGATCCAAACGTGCAATTCTTCAAGCTGGCGCAGAATTTGTTCGGTGTTGCGGTTATAAAGTTCGGCTTGTTGAGGTGAAAGTTCTTTTAGGCTATCCCGAATAACTCGCGCCATCGCCACCCCATGTTGGGCATTGTGCCAAATATGCGGATCGGGTGCTAAACCGTTAGATTCTTCCTCGTGATGATGGTGGTGGTGATGATGGTGGTGATGGTGGTGGTGATGCTCGTCCGTCATGATGGGATTGGGAACGGCTTTTTCAGCCACTGCAACTCTAGGCGATGAATTCCGCGAGACTCGCATCAGGCGAATGATGGAGGGTTCAAAGTTATACCCGTTGTAGAGAATTAGTTGAGCGTCTTCGATGGCTCGGCGATCGGATGGAGTAGATTGATAAACGTGGGGGTCAACTCCGGCTTCAATTAAACAGGTCAGGTCGATGGTTGTTTGGGCAATCTGTTCGGCAAGATCGCAGAGAATACTGTGGGTTGCCACAACTTTTGGCCGGGTTTGTCCTTGGCTGATTTGGGTATAGCTGAGAATGGTCAGGGCAAAGGAAAGTGCTGCTAGTTGAGTAATTCGCCGCAAAGAGTTGAGCATGAACCTGACTGATAATGATTATCATTTTATTCTACTGGCTCATCTTAGAAGTTAATTGGGATGTCTGTCAATTTGCCCATGCCTCAATCCAGATTCTCAGTCAAGGCAAAGCGATCGCCCCATTGGGTTTATGCTCTGATGTTGGGGGTATCTGCGATCGCTCACGCGGCAATCTTAATGCTGCCTCTCCCTCAAACCGTTCCCCCACAAGCGTCTCAGCGTTCTGAACGGGTTCAGTTAGCCTCTCCCCCGCGCCTCGCTACACCAAAACCCACGACTTCACCCGCAGCCATTGCAACACCAAAACCCACGACTTCACCGACAGCCATTGCAACACCAAAACCCACAATTTCACCGACAGCCCTTGCAACGCCTCAACCCACGACTTCACCGACAGCAATTGCAACGCCAAAACCCACAATTTCACCGACAGCAATTGCAACGCCAAAACCCACAATTTCACCGACACCCATTGCAACGCCTCAACCCTCACCTAATCAGGTACCATCCCCTCTGGCTTCCCAACCTGTAACGCCCGATCTCTTCTTGGAGGAATTTCTGAGAGGATGGGAAACAGAAGTTAACCTTTTTGGGGAATCTTGGACGTTAGCGGAGATTGTCGAACTTTTCGGTCAACCGGAACAAGCAGAGCAGTTTTTGGAGTTTCAGCAACCTAAACCGGAGATTGTGGCGTATTATCTCATCCCAGAGAAGACTCCTCAAGAAGTGTACGAAAGTGCGATCGCGCCTCAACTCAATCTTCAGGCAGAATGGTATGGAAGCTACGGTGGAGGTGAGGTGTATGCGATTCCAACTCAGCCTTCAGTCTCTTATCTCAACTTAGTCCCTCTCAATCCGGGAAGCGGCACGCTAGTAGTGATTTGGCAGCAAGCACCGCAGTGAAACCCCTTGTTATAATAGGTGAGGGCGATTCCGCGAAGGCGAATCGGGCTTTTCTATCCCAAACCCCTAGAAATGTACTGCGAACTCTGCCAACGACAACTCGAACGGCTAACGCTTCACCACCTCATTCCTCGACAAAAGACCAAGCGGAAAAACGAGCCACCTAGCGCCACTATTGAGATTTGTTCGGCTTGTCACCGTCAAATCCATTCCCTATTTGATAACCAACACCTGGCAAAAGAGCTGAATACGCTAGAAAAGCTGCAACAAGAACCCCAAATGGCAAAATTTTTGCAGTGGGTGAGGAAGCAAAAACCCAACAAACGCATCCCAGTTAATCCAGCCAAGGGATAGAGCCTGAAGCGGGTTTGCCCTACCCCAAAAGTAAACATCCAGGACGTACTGACGCTACTCCCGGATGTTTATAAAAAGTTCTGTCAAAAGAAAGACACTTTTTGAGTATCCTTCATTCTATCCTGGGTAGATTGTGGAAGGGTTAAAGAGTCTGTAAAGTTATCGCACTCTAGCGACGACGGGTAGAGAAATGCATAAAATAGAGACAGATAGCTTAGGTCTTTGTGACTTTTCTTGATTTCTCGTTACCAGGATTTATCAATCTCGGTAGGAGAGGGGTTTCCGGTCTGAAACACAATCAGACCGTAAAAGGTTGTCAATATACTCAACTTGAGGGGGGTCATGGTTCCATGAATGACTTTCTGTATCCTCGTAGCCGCTATCGCGGGCCAGTCAAACCCGAAAATTTAGCATTTAATGCTAACTTGCAAGAATTCGCTCAACGCGTCTCCTATATCAGCAACTTGGAAACTAATGGTAAACTCACACCAGAGGCAGCTTATGTCCAAGTTAAAGCCTTGTGGAAACAGCTCAAGCGAAGCAAAAAAATGCTGGGCGTTGGTGAAAATCCCTTTCAAGGGAATGACACTGCGAGCAGCTAGCTAATTGGAGAGTGCGGCCTCAGTAGAGTGCTTGCGAGACTATCGATAGGAGTTGACTGCACCTTGTAAGTCAACGCTTAAGGGTTCTCCTAAAGCTCTAAACTGCCACTCTCCGTTCTGCTTATAGAGTTCTCCCATGAGCATATTCACTTTGCCTTGATACGCCGCATTACTCGATAAGCTGTAGCGAACAACCTCTTTACGGGCAGCATCTACAACCCGCACAAAAGCATTTTCCACTAACCCAAAGTGCTGATTCCGGCTTTGCCCTTGGTAAATATTAACCCCTAAAATAATTCTTTGATAGCGTTCGGCTAGAGTATCTAATTTAACAATAATTTGTTCGTCGTCTCCATCCCCTTCCCCCGTGAGATTATCTCCGGTATGAACAACTGTTTTATCAGAATTGCTCAAATGTCCGTAGTAAATAACATCTTCGCTAGGGCTTCTCAGTTTTCCCTTATCTGACAAAAGAATAGCATAGGCATCTAAATCAAAGTCGCTGGAGTTTCCGCCAAACAGTCCCCCAAAAATTCCTTTAGATTTGGCTACATCCCAGCCTAAACCTAACATGATTTGAGAAAGGTCATGTTCTTTTTTGTTTAAATTGATAGATTGACCTTTTTGTAGGTTAATTGCCATGATTTCTTACTCCTTATAAATCTCGCTCAAAAGGGGATAAATTGACTCAAATTCATCCCCCAATGTGTTGTCATAATCGATTCGGACTTCAACCCGGTTTGACTGACAATCAAGTTAGTAGGTTAAGTTAAGGTACCAAACTCAACACAAATCTGGCTGCTGTTGGGTTTCGCGAGGCTTAACCCAACCTACAATAGAATGGGACTTTCAGCAGTTTTGTCAGTCGATTGGACATGAACTAACAAGGTTACTAAGCGTATTGGTTGACAAAGCCTTGTAACCCTTCATTATACCCTTGACCAACGGCTTGAAATCTCCATTCGCCTTCTTTACGATACAGGCGACCAAATTCAATGGCTGTTTCTCTGGAGAAGTCTTCATCTAGCTCGTATTTGGTGACTTCTGTATTGGTTTCTAAATCATAAATGCGGATAAACGAATTTTTGACTTGACCAAAATTTTGATTGCGTTGGCCGGCTTCATGAATCGTCACCACAAACACAAGTTCTTGGACGGAAGGGTCAATTTTATCTAAAGCGAGATTAATCGTTTCGTCGTCCCCTTCACCCGCTCCCGTGCGATTATCGCCTTGATGAACAACTGCACCATCGGGAGATTGTTTATTGTTATAAAATACAAAAAACTGTTCTGTGGGAATTTTGCCATTTGTCCCTAACATAAACACAGAAGCATCCAAGTCATATTCTTGACCTGTATCGGTTTTATTAGCATCCCAACCTAAGCCTACTCCAGCTTTCTTCATACCGGGGGCTTCTTTGGTTAAGCTAATTCTTTCACCTTTGCTTAAGTTAATTGCCATGATTAGACCTCTAGTTGAGCAACTGATTCGCTAGCGTTACTTGGATAGATTGGCTTTCACGCTTAATCGACTTTAGCTTCTAGCTAAATTGGGTGACAAAGCCTTGCAAGCCGCCATTGTAACCTTGTCCTACGGCTTGGAATCTCCATTCCCCATCTTTACGATAAAGACGACCGAATTCAATCGCCGTCTCTCTAGAAAAGTCTTCATCTAGCTCGTACTTGGTGACTTCTGTATTGGTTTCTAAATCATAAATGCGGATAAAGGAATTTCTGACTTGACCAAAATTTTGCTTCCGCTGTTCTGCTTCATGGACAGTGACAACAAACACAATTTCTTGAACGGAAGGGTCAATTTTATCTAAGTCTAGATTAACCGTTTCGTCGTCGCCTTCGCCCGTTCCCGTGCGATTATCCCCTAGGTAAACGACGCCGCCTTCTGGAGACTGTTTGTTATTGTAAAATACAAAGAATTGCTCGCTAGGGATCTTCCCATTTGCGCCTAACATAAATACGGAAGCATCTAGGTCATATTCTTGACCTGTATCGGTCTTGTTTGCATCCCAGCCTAGACCTACGCCAGCTTTTGTCATGCCAGGAGCTTCTTTGGTTAAGCTAATTCTTTGACCTTTACTTAGGTTAATTGCCATTCCCAAAACCTCTTATCGATTGGTAATTTGCTAGTGATATTTTGGCATAGCCCCAAAGTTCGCTTGCAGGTGAGATAACCCTACCTCTAGATTGCGATCGCCATTTAAGCAACAATCAGGGATTTTTTAGGAAAATTTAAGATTGCGACTGGAGGAGCAATTGATAATCTTGTTCTGAGAGCAACTCTTGAGAATTCTCCACTCGGTCGATAAAGAGCAATCCATTCAGATGATCGAACTCATGTTGAAAAATCCGCGCGACAAATCCTGTTAAGATTTGCTGTTGAATCTGCCCGGTGGGGGTGGTGTATTCCACTTCTACTTCTGAGTAGCGCGGGACTAGACCTCGAATTTTAGGAATGCTCAGACACCCCTCCCAACCTTTTTCGACTTCTGAGGAGGTTGCAATCAGGCGCGGGTTAATCATGGGGGTTGGGGACATTTCCGGCGCGTGGGGATAGCGAGGATTGGGACGCGACGCTACGATCAATAACTGATAGGGTAAACCGATTTGGGGGGCGGCTATCCCTACTCCATTAGCGGCTTGCATCGTCAGCGTTAATTGCTCAATCGTAGTTTGCAGAATGCGATCGCCCACAGCCTCAACCGGGCGAGCCACTTGGCGTAAAATGGGATGATCGAGCAAGCAAAGGGTGGGTAGATCGCTCATAAAACTCCTGAACGTCGTGATATTAGAAGCCTAATTTTGGCTCGGTAGGGAACCGAGTTCGACCACTAGGCTTAAGGTGCGATTTTGTCGCAGAATCTCAAAGCGCAACTGACTGCCGACGCTTTGCGCTTCAATCGCGCGTTGGACGCCATCAAAACTGGTCATGGGTTGCTCGTCGATGGCTTGGATGATATCTCCGACTTGCAAACCGGCTTTAGCGGCGGGTGCATTGGGGGTGACGCCGACAATTAACACCCCTTTATCGGTGGAGACGGTTAAACCTTGGGGGCGATCGCGATTAATTTTAGCCCGCATTGCCGGAGAAAGCGTTACCATGCGAATCCCCAGATAGGGGTGTTCGGCTTTTCCGGTTGCAATCAATTGTTTGGCGATCGCGCTGGCGGTATGAATGGGAATCGCAAACCCCAAACCTTGCGCCCCGCCAATGATCGCGGTATTCATGCCAATCACTTCGCCCGATTGATTGAGCAACGGCCCGCCAGAATTACCGGGGTTAATTGCGGCATCGGTTTGAAGAAACCCCACCCGCTTATCGGGAACCCCCACATCCGAACTCGATCGCCCCGTGGCGCTGATGATACCCGCCGTTACCGTATTATCTAGCCCTAGGGGATTGCCGATCGCGATCGCCCATTCCCCTGGCTTGACGCTCATTGAATCGCCTAGCGTGACGGTGGGTAAATTGGCGGCGGGAATCTTAACCACTGCCACATCCGTTAAGGGGTCTTCTCCGAGGACTTCCCCGGCGAACTCCCGACCATCTTTAAGCGTAACGCTAACCCGGTCTGCGCCCGCAATCACATGGGCATTGGTGAGAATAATCCCCTGCGACTCCATAATAAATCCCGAACCCACCCCTTGCTCGATCCGCGATCGCTCTGGGGGTTGAAAAAATTCATCAAACAACGGATTAAAGGTAAAATCCCGTTCTCGGCTAGCCACCGTGCGCGTGGCATCAATTCTTACCACCGCCGGGCCGACCTTCTCCACTGCCACTGCGATCGCGTTAGAATCGGAATCGATCCACCCCTGTAAAGGGTGAAACGCAGGAGCCAAAGGAGGTTGCACGGGAATTTCGGATGGGTTCAAAAGGCGATCGCCCGCAAACGCCACCCCCGCCCCCGCAACCAAGAGTAAGATGTAAACGGCTGTATTGCCCCAACCTTTATCGGTTCCATGAGTTTTGAGATCGGTACTTGGAGAAGTGACTGGATGCGACTCCCTGCTAACCCAGTCAGCTTGATGAGCATCAAAACTTCCCTCTTCGACCTGATGATGTTTCCTACTCATGGTGGCTTTAATCCTCATATTTGGGCAAGCGGGTCGTTATCTACTATTCTGACTGAGTAACTTCGAGTCCGGCTTGCACCCATTGACTGAATTCAGCATTATTAAACTCTCCTCAAACGTATAGTATGAGGAGCTTTCCGGGTTATTGTGGAGAATCAGAGCGTGGAAATTCCTTTAGAAAGTCTTTGGAGTCAAACATTAGAACGCTTACAACTACAACTGAGCCGACCCACATTTGAGACTTGGATTAAAACGGCAAGTGCAGAACGCCTTGACAATAATTGTCTGGTGATTAGCACGCCCAATCCGTTTGCTCGTAACTGGCTGCAAAAATATTACATCAAAGCGATCGCCGAAGTTGTTCAAGAAATTCTCGGTCAGCCCGTAGAAATTTCGATTATTGTTGCCAGTACCTCCGAAAACGCTAGCGCCGGTCAAACCGATGTCCTTTGGCCGTCTCCCAATTCTCCCTCCCCCATTGAATCAAGCGCAACTCATCCCCGACCTACGGATCTCAATCTCAAGTATATTTTCTCGCGATTTGTCGTCGGTGCCAATAACCGCATGGCCCATGCCGCCGCTTTAGCCGTTGCAGAGTCCCCCGGACGCGAGTTTAACCCCTTGTTTTTGTGTGGGGGGGTGGGTTTGGGGAAAACGCATCTGATGCAGGCCATCGGTCACTACCGCCTGGAAATTCGCCCCGACTCCAAAGTTTTTTATGTTTCTACTGAAAAATTCACTAACGATCTGATTACCGCCATTCGCCAAGATGGGATGCAACGGTTTCGCGAACATTACCGCGCCGCTGACGTGCTGCTGGTGGATGACATTCAATTTATTGAAGGCAAAGAATACACCCAAGAAGAGTTTTTCTATACCTTTAACACGCTGCACGAAGCCGGAAAACAGGTGGTTTTAGCCGCAGATCGACCGCCGAACCAGATCCCGCGCCTGCAAGAACGGTTGAGTTCTCGGTTTGCAATGGGGTTAATTGCTGATATTCAACCCCCCGACTTAGAGACGCGGATGGCAATTTTGCAAAAGAAAGCCGAAGACGAACATATGCGCTTACCGCGAGATGTGATTGAGTATATTGCAACGAACTATACTTCCAATATTCGCGAGTTAGAAGGGGCTTTAATTCGCGCTGTGGCGTATATGTCAATTTCGGGGATGGCGATGACGGTGGAAAATATCGCCCCCGTTTTAAATCCGCCTGTGGGGAGTGGGGAAGTTTCCGCACAGGTGGTGATGGCGACTGTGGCCGATGCGTTTGACGTGTCGGTGGAAGACCTCAAAAGCAATTCTCGCCGCCGGGAAATTTCTCAGGCCCGTCAGGTGGGAATGTATCTGATGCGCCAGCATACGGATCTGAGTTTACCGAAGATTGGCGAGGAGTTTGGCGGCAAGGATCATACGACGGTGATGTATAGTTGCGATAAGGTGGCGCAACTTAAGGAAAGCGATCCGGATATGGCGCGGACGTTACGACAATTGAGCGATCGCATTCAACTGGCCAGCCAATCTCAAAACCCGATCTAAGCACGGGAACGCAGTTTGAGGAGTTCTTGAGGAGAGGCGATCAGTTTAACGGTGACGCTGGCGATCTGGCGATCGGGGTTGAGGATAAAGAACCAAGCTACATTGACGGTAAATAGCGAGGTTTTGACTTTCCCGGTCACTTGGTAAGTGCGATCGCCCTGTTCTTCGATCTGGCGGGGTTGGAGTTGCATTCCCGTGGCTTCGGCTTTCAGGTATTGCGCGATCGCCTCCGGGCCGATAATATCGGACTCGAAGGGGGGATGCAGAATGCCCTCTGAGGCAAACAGGGCGGCTGTTTGCGCGTAGTCTTGGGCGTTCATGGTGGCGAAGTATTGCGCGATCGCTGGGATCGGCAAAGTCTGGGTTGTTTGCGTCCGATCGGTCGTTTGCATAAGGTTGCGTTTAACAAAACAGCTTTGGCGGTTTTTCTATGATCGAACAGCAGCCCTTTAAAACACCTGTGCCTAGGGAAGGATCATGAATTTAAATGCCGATCGGGTTAAGCAAAAAGCATTAGAACTGGGGTTTCACTTGGTAGGAATTGCCTCGGTGGATAACGAACTGGTTAAGGAGGCGGTAGAACGCCTGCAAAGCTGGTTGGCGTTAGGCTACCAAGCGGATATGGCGTGGATGGCGAACCCCCGCCGCCAAGATGTGCGCGAGGTGATGCCGAATGTGCAGTCGGTGGTTTGCGTGGCGCTTAATTACTATACGCCCTACCAACGCCCGCCTGGGGCTAAGTATGCCAAAATCTCCCGCTATGGTTGGGGACGCGATTATCATAAGGTAATGCACAAGAAGTTGAAGGCCTTCAGTCTGTGGCTGGAAGCGCAAGGGCTGCAAACCCGCTATTATGCCGATACGGGGCCGGTGCAAGATAAGGTTTGGGCGCAAGCGGCCGGACTGGGTTGGATTGCTAAAAATGGGAATGCAATTACCCGTCAATATGGATCTTGGGTCTTTTTAGGCGAGGTATTGGTAGATCGATACTTAACGCCGGATCGCCCGCATACGCAGCATTGCGGTACTTGCACGCGCTGTTTAGAGGCTTGTCCGACGGGGGCGATCGCGCAGCCGTTTGTGGTGGATGCCAATCGCTGCATCGCTTATCATACGATTGAGAATCGCGAGGCCGATCTCCCGGAGGCGATCGCGCCGCATCTAGAAGGGTGGGTAGCGGGGTGCGATATCTGCCAAGAGGTTTGTCCTTGGAATCAACGTTTTGCTCAACCGACGGATGTGGCAGATTTTACGCCTTATCCCCATAATCTGGCCCCCACGCTGGCAGAATTAGCCAATTTGTCTGAGGAAGAATGGGATCGGCGGTTTGTGGCTTCGGCTTTACGCCGCATTAAACCTCAGATGTGGCGGCGCAATGCCCGTGCTAATCTTGAGGCATCCCTGGAGGTTGCTTCCGCTCATCCCAATCCATGAGTATTAAAGTCATTCTGTTTGATTTTGATGGTACTTTGGCCGATACGCTGGATGCGATTGTAAGAATTACCAATCGTTTATCCTCTGAATTTGGGTATAAACCTGCTAGTCCAGAAGATGTTGTGCGGCTTAAACAACTGACTTCTAGGGAGGTGATTCGACAATCTGGGGTTTCGGTCTTTAAGCTACCTTTTTTGTTGCGAAAGGTGCGATCGGAGTTAAATCAGGAGATTCATTTACTGGCTCCGATTTCGGGAATTCGAGATGTTTTGCTGGATTTAAAAGCCCAGGGCAATCAGTTGGGAATTGTTACGTCGAATGCTCAAGAGAATGTTTTGTTTTTTCTAGAAAACAACAAGTTACAAAACCTCTTTGATTTTGTTTATTCGGAGATGAAGTTGTTTGGTAAGTCGCGGGTGATTAAGCATTTCCTGAAGCGAACCAATCTGTCTCCTCAATCCGTGGTGTATGTGGGCGATGAAACGCGCGATATTGAAGCCGCACAACAGACTGGCATTCAAGTCATTGCGGTGGGTTGGGGATTCAATTCGCCCGAAATTTTGGCCAAACATCACCCGGATTTTTTGATTCATTCTCCTGAAGAGTTGGCGGTTGTTATTCATCAGTTAAAACAACTGAAAGGAGGGGGTTAAAATAACCCTCTTTTGAGTTGGTTTATGAGTTGGAGAATCACGGGGGCATCTTCAGCCATTGGCAGGCGATCCAGGTAGCTTTCTAAGTCTTGCATGGCTAAGGTTCGGCGTTGAAGTTGATAGTAAAGCAAACCGCGATCGCGCAATTCTAAGGGCGAATCGGGAAACAGGAGTAAAATTCGTTCAATCGCCGCTAACGCTTTGAGTTGTTCTTGGCGCGTGAGATAAATCATTTTCAGATTGGTTAGCATTCGCGCTAAGATTTGCCGAGAATTCACCGGAGGAATAACTTCGGGTGTTAATTCAATCGCCCGCCCGTAAAGTTGTTTTAATTTGTCTTGACAATCTTCGGGAAATAAGATTTCGCCGCGATTAAATACATCGATAAAAATTCCGGCGTCGGCAAAATTCGGGCGAACTAAAAAATGTCCCGGCATCCCAATTCCAATCATGGGAAAGTCGATCCGTTGAGCCACTTCTAAATAAATGACAGCTAATGTAATAGGAATACCCGTCCGTCGATCGATTACCTCATTGAGAAAACTATTGCGCGGATCGTAGTAATTGTCAGTATTTCCGCAAAAGCCCACGTCTTCATATAAGTAACGATTCAGCGTTTGCACGACTCGCAAAGGATAGCGTTCTGGGGGTAAGCGTTCCTCCACTTCCTGAGCCATTGTATCCAGCGCATTGAGATACAATTCAAACTCTAAATTGGGATACTCTTCGGCGGCGATAGATAGGGCAGCTTTCGCTAAATTAATCTGTTCGTCAGGCTGTTGAACTTCTTGGTAGAAGTGCTGTCTAGCTAGGGGAAAATCCATAGGTCTTATTGTAAAAAGGGCGATCGCTATCCGTGGCGCTGGGCTGGTTTAAGGGTAAGGTGCTAATTGACTGACACTCACTGCTGAAAGTCCGATGCTGGCTGCTGTTGGGTTTCGGATCTCAACCCAACCTACGCGACTCTCTTGATTGTCAGTCAAGCCGGGGTAAGGTGATTGGGGGCAATCTTCCTACTACCCTATAGGCATCGCCAAGGGTTTTAATCTTCTCTAGGTGATATTTAATTAAAATCTGGGTCAGAGTTTGTCTCAAATCTGCTAATGCTGGTAATCCTTTCCAGAACCATATTGCCAAGCCTCTACAAGACGTTGACCATAATAACGTTGTTTTGGCGGGAGATTATCGATCCAATCACTGATTCCCATCGCTTGACTCGCAGCATACAACCCTGTATAAACGCCCAGGTTAAGATAATGTCTCATCCAGTTCAGTAACATCCCTAACCCTACTTGGGGAACCACTTTAGCAATCAAACCCGGAGAACTGAGGGCTGTTTCGATCAACGTTTGCGTCAACGGACTAAACTGTACCACATCCTGTAAGAACGGACGCAGCACGTCATCTCCCAATTTATCCATAATCGGGAACACAACCGCCAGCAGTTGGTTAATTTGCTGCGGATCGAGGTTTTGCTGCATTCCCATACTCATCGCCCGCTGAAATAGCCAGGTGACGGACAAATTCGGCTGATAGGGTTGCAACCGGGCGAGGGCGCTAGCGCTTAACGCATCCGCTTCTAAGGCGCTGTCTATGCCCTTGGTTAGCCGTTGCAGGTGGCGAATGGTTGCCCCAAACCCGCCAAAGCTTAACGGAGATTGACTGCCACTACTATCTCCCACGGGTAAAATCCGGTTGAAGGGCGTTTTTAAGGGGCTATCTTGATAGCAGGGGAAAAAGCCAAACAGGGCGCGTTGAAACTGCAATTGGTCGAGTTGAACCTGTTGATATTCTGGTAAGAGGCGGAGATATTCTTCAAAGAGAAATTCTAAACTGAAGCGTTGCGGATCGGCATCGAGATAGGTGAATAGGTAGGTGGTTCGCCCATCTCTGGCGGGGAAAGCTTCCCAAAAGTATTGACACTGGTGGATTGCAGGCGTAAAGCTAGCAATTAGATCGCCGCTAGAGTTTTCCGGGTAGCCCGTGGCGCAACTCCCCACGACTAAACACACCGCATCGGGGGTTTTGCCGTTTCGGGCTTGGCGAACGATGGGGGAAAAATGCCCCATTGCATCAATGAGTAGGCGAGTGGTGAGGATTTGTTCTCCGGCAGAGATTTGCACGCCGTTGGGATGAATTGTGGCGCTGTTAAAGGGCGTGTTTTCCAGCAGTTGACCGCCTGCTGATAGAAATCTGTTTTTTAAGGTTTCTAGTAAATAAACGGGGTCTACGCCGATGTTAAGGACATCTCGGACGCCAATTTCAGGACTACCGGGAAAATAGATGCGGGCGGGGTTATACTCGGTGGCGATCGCCCTTTGGAGTTCCTCAGCGGTTAATAACCCTTGTTCAACCAGGGTGGCAAATTCATCGCGAGAGATATTCCATTCTTGATCGCGCCCCCGCAGTTTGCCTCTTTCCAACAGCAAAACCCGCCTTCCTCGCAATTGTAAGGCCGTGGCGATCGCAATTCCCAACGTCCCCCCACTCACCACCACATCCCAGTCAAGGTTAGGCAATTCGCCTATCTCTGAGGTGACAACCCCAGGAACGGGTAATGTCTGTTCTCGAAGATTCTGCCAAAGCCGATCCGCCTTCCGCAGCCCCCCCAAAACATCGCCGTTCAGTTGTGAAAGAATTTGTTCGGTTAAAGTCATTATTTTGAGTTCCGAGTTCCGAGTGAGAAGAGGATGGGGGAGAAGAAGGGAGTTGGGAATTGGGAGTTAGGGGTTGGGGGAGAAGAAGGGAGTTAGGAATTGGGAGTTAGGGGTTGGGGGAGAAGAAGGGGTAAAGGCTGACTGACTGCTATACTTCTCAGCACTCAGCACTTTACACTCAGCACTCACTTCCCACTCAGCACTCACTTCCCCCATCCTCCTCAGCGGATAATTTTCTTAATCAAATCCAACTTCCCTGCATAAGGGGCGTAGCGCCAGTTGAGATCGAGGCGGAAGCCTTTTTTGAGGACGCTTTTTTGGTGAGAGAAGGTATCGAAGCCAGCTTTTCCGTGATAGGAACCCATACCGCTATTACCGACGCCGCCGAAGGGTAAGTCAGCAACGCCAATGTGCATAATCGTATCGTTGAGACAAACGCCACCTGAAGAGGTTTGTTCTAGGACTTGTTGCTGATGGGCGGTATTTCGGGAAAAGAGGTAGAGGGCGAGGGGTTTGGGTCGGGCGTTGATTTGGGCGATCGCGTCTGAGAGGTCGCTATACTCTAAAACTGGGAGGATTGGCCCAAAAATTTCTGCTTGCATGATGGGCGCATCCCAACTGATGTTATCGATGACGGTTGGGGCGATGTAGCGTTCTTCGGGGAGGGTGTCTCCGCCGATAATGATGTTCCCATCGTTGAGTAAGCTAGCGAGGCGGGAAAATTGCTTTTGGTTAATAATTCTGCCGTAGTCGGGGCTTTTGGCGGGGTTCTCGCCGTAAAATTCGAGAATTTGCGCTTTAATTTTATCAAGTAAAGCGGGCTTGATCTGGCGATCGACGAGTAGATAGTCGGGGGCGATACAGGTTTGTCCGGTGTTGAGGAATTTTCCCCAGGTGATGCGTCTGGCGGCGGTGTTGAGGTCAATATCGGTATCGACGATGCAGGGGCTTTTTCCACCTAGTTCTAGGGTAACGGGGGTGAGGTGTTTGGCGGCGGCTTCCATGACAATTTTGCCGATGGCGGTTCCCCCGGTAAAGAAGATATGGTCGAAGCGTTGGGCGAGGAGTTCTTGGCTAGTTTCAACGCCGCCTTCAAGGGCTGCAATGTAGTGGGGATCGAAGGTTTTAGTAATTAAGTTAGCAATAACTTGGGAGGTACGGGCGGCAATTTCTGAGGGTTTAACAATAATACAGTTGCCAGCGGCGATCGCAGCAATGAGGGGAGAGATGACTAAGTAAAAGGGATAGTTCCAAGGGCTAATAATTAGAACAACCCCTAACGGTTCTGAGTAAATTTGGGCACGGGCTGGAAATTGGTCGATGGGGACTTTAACGTTTTGCGGCTTTACCCAAGATTTCAGCTTTTTGAGGATATCTTCAATTTCTCTGACGACGCCAATTTCAGAGAGGTAAGCTTCAAGTTCGGGTTTCCCTAAATCGGCGTTGACTGCGGCAATGATATCGTCTTTGGCGTCTAAAATTGCTTGTTTTAATCGCTTAAGTTGAGCGATTCTAAACTCAAGGGGGCGGGTTTGACCGGTTTGAAAAAACTCTCGTTGCTGTTGCAGAATTTGCGGAATGGAGTGCATGAGTTTAAAGCCCTGTTAACGGATTGAAATTCAACCTAAACCCTGAAACAAAAAACGAGCGAGGCTTGCTTTGCACGCGACGATCGATCGCTAAACCTATCAATCTCTTCATCATAATTGTTGATTGGCGAGAGGGTGAGGCTTTAGCTATGGATCGGCAATTTCACCGTAAAGACGCTTCCTTTTCCCACCTGCGAAGATAAGTTAAGGGTGCCATTGTGGGCTTCTGTAATTTGGCGCGATAGGTATAATCCTAAACCGCTACCTGCTCTTTTGTGGCTGCCGGTGCGGAAGCGTTCAAATAAGGTTGCTTGTTCTTGGGGAGAAATCCCCGAACCCGTATCTTGGACTTCAATGGCTACGCGATCTGACGATGAAGGACTTTCAATTCGTTTGAGGTTAATAGCAACAAATCCGGTATCGGTAAACTTAATGGCATTGCCAATTAAGTTGGTTAAAACTCGGCGCAGTTCGATGCGATCGCCTAAAACTTTGCCCTTCATGTTTTCCACATCAGAATTAATTTGAAGTTTAAGTTCAAGCTCCTTTTCTAAGGCTAAAGGTTTTAATTCTTGACAAATTTCTTGCAAAAGTTCGGGCAAATCTAGCGGAGAAAAGGCTAAGTTTTTGCGTCCTGCTTCATAGCGATAGACTTCTAGGAGTTGGTTCACCATTTTGAGCAGGTTTTGATTGCTGCTAATCATGGTAGTCACCACTTCGACAACGCCGGGGTTGAGTTCGCCAAATGCCCCTTGCTGAAAGAGGTTCAACATCCGATCGGCAGCCACTAGGGGGGTACGCAGATCGTGGGTGAGGCGAGATACGAAGTCTTCGCGCTGGCGGGCGATGTGATCGCGTTCGTCAACGCTATGCTTGAGGCGGAGGAGCGATCGCACTCGCGCTAATAACTCGTCAAACTCCACGGGTTTGCGGATAAAGTCGTCTGCCCCTAAATCCAAGCCTTTGACGACGCTGGGTTGATCGTGGGCGGTAATCAACAGGATCGGCATAAAAGGCAGCGATTTATTATCCCGGAGGCGCTGCGTGACTTCGTAACCATCCATATCTGGCATCATGATATCCAGCAGGACGAGATCCGGGGGAGAGGCTTCCACTTCAGCAAGGGCGGCTTTACCACTTTCGGCAATGGTAATTTCGTAGCCTTCTTCCTCTAAAATGGATTGAATCAAGAAACAGTTGTCTGGAGAGTCATCAACGACGAGGATGCGATCTTTTTGACTGAAGTTAGCAAAAGACGAATGGCTCATCTGTAAAAAGTGTTCTCTAAATAAGGAATTAAAACATCAGTTATTGAGAGGTCTGAATGCTTCAGAGACTCGTCAAAATTTTGGCGCGTTACTGCAAAATTTACCTCACTCTTTTGATTGATTCTCCACCTTTTTGAGTAAATCAATTCTATTTCCTGCAAGAAAGCGATTTCCAGGGAATAAGTTTTTCGCTGGAAATTGAAAGAGGGGGAACTGCTTGAGAGAGAAGACAACAAATTGCACTCTTAAAACAGAAAGTAACGTTGAGCCATCGGGAGTATCGTTGCAGGTTCGCACGTTAAAAGCTGACCATCAGCCCTGACTTCGTAGGTTTCCGGATCGACTTCAATGTGCGGTAAGGCTTCATTTAGTTTAAGGTCTCGCTTAGTGAGTTGGCGAGTTCCTGAAACGGCAACTCCGGGTTTCTGTAATTTTAACTGAGTTGGGATATCTGCTTCTAGGGCGGCTTGAGAAATAAAGGTTAAAGAGGTGGTGGCGATCGCCCCGCCAAAGCTGGCAAACATGGGCCGCATGTGGATCGGTTGCGGGGTGGGGATGCTGGCGTTGGCGTCTCCCATTTGGGCGTAGGCGATCGCGCCGCCTTTAATCACAATTTCCGGTTTGACGCCAAAAAAGGCAGGTTTCCACAGGCATAAATCCGCGAGTTTGCCTTCCTCTACCGATCCCACAGAATTTGCAATCCCGTGGGTAATGGCGGGGTTAATTGTATATTTTGCGATGTACCGCTTGGCCCGAAAGTTATCGTTTTGTGAGGAATCGGCTTCTAAAGGTCCCCGCTGGACTTTCATTTTGTGGGCGGTTTGCCAGGTACGGATAATCACTTCCCCCACTCTTCCCATTGCTTGGGAGTCGGAGGAGATCATGCTAAATGCGCCTAAGTCGTGCAAAATATCTTCGGCTGCGATCGTTTCTCTGCGGATGCGCGACTCAGCAAAGGCGACATCTTCGGGAATGCTGCGATCCAAGTGGTGACACACCATCAACATATCGAGGTGTTCTTCCAGGGTGTTGAGGGTATACGGTCTTGTGGGGTTGGTGGATGAGGGGAGAACGTTGGCTTGACCGCAGACTTTGATAATATCGGGGGCATGTCCGCCGCCTGCGCCTTCGGTGTGGTAGGTGTGGATGGCGCGGTTTTTAAATGCTTGAATGGTGTCTTCCACAAATCCGGCTTCATTCAGGGTATCGGTGTGGATGGCGACTTGCACGTCATATTCGTCGGCGACGCTTAAGCAGGTGTCGATGGTAGCGGGGGTGGTTCCCCAGTCTTCGTGGAGTTTGAGTCCAATGACTCCGGCTTGAATCTGTTCGATGAGTCCTTCGGGTCGGGCGCTATTGCCTTTACCTGAATAGCCGATGTTGATGGGGAAGGCGTCGGCGGCTTGCAACATCCGGTAGATGTGCCAGGGGCCAGGGGTGCAGGTGGTGGCGTTGGTTCCCGTCGCCGGGCCTGTTCCGCCGCCAATCAGGGTGGTGACTCCGGAGGCGATCGCCACTTCGATTTGTTGCGGGCAGATAAAGTGAATGTGGCTATCTATCCCCCCGGCGGTGAGGATCATTCCTTCTCCGGCGATCGCTTCGGTGCCGGGGCCAATAATAATATCGACGTTATCTTGAATGTAAGGATTTCCGGCTTTGCCAATTTTGTATATTTTGCCGTCTTTAATCCCAATGTCGGCTTTGATGATGCCCCACCAGTCGAGGATTAAGGCGTTGGTAATCACTGTATCAACGGCCCCATCGGCGTTGGTAATCGGAGATTGGCCCATACCATCGCGGATGACTTTCCCGCCGCCAAATTTGACTTCATCGCCGTAGGTGGTTAAGTCGCGTTCGACTTCAATTATTAATTCGGTGTCGGCTAGGCGGATGCGATCGCCTACAGTGGGGCCATAAGTCTCCGCATAGGCCCGCCGATCCATTCGATAACTCATGACGCTTGCTCCTCACTTACCCTTAAAATTGCAGTTTTGGCGATCCCATGCAAAAGTGCGGCGATCGGCATTCGATCGGTTAGGTTGCCCTTAATTTATCATTCGCCGATCGAATTCGGAAATAAGATATTGCAAATTTCTTTCGCTATAGCCAACCGTGAGTTGCGGTTGGTCTTGGAATAGGGGTAAAAGAGACTGCAACGCCTTGACCCAGGATTGATTAAAAAATGTTAAATCCAATCGCTTTTTAATGGATTCTTTGAGAGAAACTCGGTTGAGCGATTGCGGTTTGGGGCTGGCTTTCTCAGGTTGTATCAGATTATGCACTCTTAAGCGCTTGAGGCTATTAATATTCTTGTTGGCGAGTAAGGCTTGAATTTCTTGAAAGACATCTTCAACCAGTTGCATATTGCCGTAGGCAACAATTGCCTGGGGGAGAATGAATTTGCCGCCGCGAATTTCAATCAGCGATCGCCGACTCAATGATTCAATGGCGCGTTGCAGTTCGGAAAGGGAAGGGGGCGGAAAGATCAGGGTTTGTAAGGTGTCGAAACTCAGAGGGTCAACTGCGATCGCCATTTGATAGATCAGGTCAGATTCTAAGGGTTGCAATCGGTCGAGGACATCTTTTAAGAAGATTTCTAAATCTCGCCCTAACTGGGTATAGCTATGACGAAGGAAGGGGATAACATCGCCGTTATAAAGTTCTTTGATGGTGGCCGCAATCATTTTAATCACGAGGGGATTACCTTCAAAGAAGTTAATGATATCTGCCCATCTTTCTTTGCCGGTGAGATTCTTCTCGATTAAAATATTTTGGGCATCTTCAACCGCTAAACCCTTGAGTTTGTACTGACGGACAAATCCATCTTGATTTTCGAGTAAGGCTATCTGGGAAGGGATTTCCACGCTATTAATTAATAAGCAGCTTTGGTGGTTGACTTCGGCAACTTTTTTGATAAATTCCTCGTAGTCCTGATATCCCTCTAGATAAGACCCGGCAAATTCTTTTTCACCAAAGATTGCGTCTAGTTGGTCAAAAATGAGCAAGCAGCGGTGGTCTTGTAAGTGTTGAAGGCACTGTTTGAGTTTTTCATTTTTATCGGAGGGGAGGCGCGCTTTCTGGGGAAATAGATTTAAGAAGCGGTCTAAAAAATCATCGAGAACTAAGCCTTGGCGGAAACTGTGCCAGATCGCAACTGAAAAATGGTTTTGAATTTGCTTGCTGAGTTTGACGCAGAATAGGGTTTTACCGATTCCCCCGATACCAGAAATGGCCACTAAGCGACAGCGATCGCGGATAATCCATTGTTCTAGCGTTGCGAGTTCTGGGGTTCTCCCATAAAAAACCGAGTCGTCGGGTGCATCCCCCCAGTCTTGAGAAGAGGTGGCGATCGCAGTTTGCACCGAGGGTGGGGACGCTTGGCGCAATTGCGGTTTATATTGACGGGCTAAGGCGATCAAGTCTTCGCGACGGTTGCGTTTGAGTCCTTCGGCTTCGCGGGGAATCTCAAAGCGATCGCATAAATTCTGGATGTGTTTGCGGACTGTAGAGGCCGATGCACCGATTAACTGCGCGATTTCGTCATCGCTTTTGCCGTTCAGCAAGAGTTCTAAAACATTTCTGGGTTTTGGGGTCAGACCTTGAAATCGCTCTGTGAATTCACTAGAATTCATGGATTTGTGTATATCTAGGGGAATTACTTTGATTTTACTGCCAATAAACTACACAGTCCACCAGATCGGGAGGTGCTGCTGACTCTTTTGTGAAGAATGCGTGAAGTGCTTGACGAATTTTGTGTAATCAATGTAGATTTCAAATACAGAAAATACACAAAAATCACAAGGAGTTACAGATGACCGGACAACTGAATTGGCAAGATGTGAAAACCTTTATCCACAAGCTAAAATCGCTAGACCTTGGCCCGATTGCCTTTCAGCTTATGGATCGCCAGTCCGGGCAAGGATGGAGTCGCAAAAAAACCCTGAAGGCGATCGCGCAATATCTGATGTTCCTGTGCTTAGTTTACCTCTACCCCAACCATCCCCTCGTCCCTAGTCAAGAAATCGATACCGTTTGGCATCACCATATCTTGGATACTCACAAATATGCTCAAGATTGTGAAATGCTGTTTGGTCGCTTTCTGCATCACTTTCCCTATTTCGGCACCCGCGATGAAGGCGATCGCCAACAACTCCACCTGGCATTTGGAGAAACGCAAGCGCTGTTTTACCAAGTCTCTTCTGTGCTAGCCATTCCCCCGGCTCAATCTGAAGATTCCCCGCCTGCGCCAGCCAGTTGCTTGTTACTCGGAGCCAATAAGAGCGATCCAATTCAGCCCAATGCTTGTATTTTAATTGACGCTAACCCGCAAGCCCGCCCGCGCGTTGACTTCGACCCGCAGGAGATTTTACCCCGATTTGAGATGGGATAACCTGCCCTCTCTCGATCCACCCCAGAGGCGTGTAATTCACGCCTCTTTTTTTGTGTATTTGTGTAGTCGGGCTTGCATTTCTTCGGCTTCGGGTAACATCCCCAAGCGATCGAAGGTTGAAAGCGCTAAATTTGCCCAATGGTGCGATCGCTCTTCCTGCTCTCGCAGATGTGCCAACATCGCCAAAGCGCGGTAGTAGTAAGCCATACATCGGCGATCGCCCTGAGCTTCAGCAATGGGCAAACCCTCTTCGAGCAATGCTGTGGCCTTGGGGAGTTCGAGAAGCGCGATCGCCACCTCCGCCAGCCAATGCTGGATATAAATTTCGCAGCGCCGCCAGCCGAGTTGTTGAGCAGATTTGAGCGCCTGTTGATACAGCCGTTTAGCGGATTGATATTCGCCGAGTTGATAGCAAACTTCCGCCTCATAGTAATGCAGGTGAATCCATAAGCGCTGCACCTGAGCCGGATCGAGCGTTGTCTCCTGCAAAAGCTGCCGCTGGCGGTTGAGCCAGTCTTGGGCAATGTCAAAACAGTTTAAGCGAATCTGCAAAACGGCGATCGCGCTCATTAAACGACATTGAAAGATTGAATTTTGATATTCCCGCAACCGCCAAGCCTTCTCTAACAACGTGGTTGCTTCCCCTAGTTGCGCCGTCCGTCCCATTAAAGTTAGGGTTTTTGCCCGTTCTAGCAAAAGCTCGCTTAAATTAGACCAATCTCCCCGTTGCTCGGTGCGCTGCATCAGCCAGCTTGTCCAAATTAATCGGTCATCCCAATAGCCTTGAACGAGCGCGTATCCCTTCACTTTCTGCCAAAATTCCCAGACTGGCTCGTATTGGTCTTGAGCGATACACCAATCGATCGCGGCTTTCAGGTTTTCCCACTCGCGATCGAGGAGTTCTGAGGGAGAATGCCATTCTTGCCAGTCTTTTTCAGCATAGCGCTTGGCAAAGTCTTGGTAAAACTTTAGCCACCGCTGGCGAGCTTGAGCGGGAAAATCACCCGGAGCATAGGCGGCTAATTCTCCTAACACGTACTCGCGAGTCAGCGCTAGCAACTGATATCGACCCCGAACGGGTTGGACTAGAGATAATTGTTGCAGTTGGGCTAAACCATCAGCCGTGGCGATCGCATCGGGGAGGGGAAAGGCAACAGTAGCGATCGCCTCTCGTAAGGCAGGTGCGCCAAACATCGCCAGCGCCATGAGTAAGCGATGTGCCGGTCGATCGCGCAAAGACTCCACCGAACCCGCAAAACAAAACTGAGCAATATCGCCCTGAGCGTTGTCAATGCGTTGCAAAACATCGGGGAGCAAATAACCCGACGCTAACTGCCCAATGGCATAAACCATTGCGGCGGGAATTCCAGAGGTTTTCTGGGCCAAAGCTCGAATTTCTGAAGAATCCAGTTCTACCCCGCGTTCCTGGCTTTGGTACTGGATAAACTGTTCGGCGTCGGATGAGGCGAAGGCGGTTAAGCGAATCGGGACGAACATCGCTTGCTCTCGCGTGGTGACGATAACTTTGACATTGGCAGGCAAGTCATATAAAAACGATAAAACGTCCTGGCGGTCTTCCAAGGTTTCTAGATTGTCCACAATTAATAAGGTAGACAAGCGAGCCAGACAATCGCGGGTGCGTTCGAGTTGTTCGCCCGGTTCGCTATGGGTAATTTCACGGAACTCTAGAGTGCGGGCAATTTCCTGGCAAATCGCCTGGAGGGTGTGTTCTCGTCTTAAGCGGTGTAATAATCCCCCAGGGGTGAGGTGCGTTTGTTTGGCAGAGGTGAAGATAATTGCCTCAAAGCGCGGTACGTTTGGCAAGGCTTCGGGAATCCGGCTGGCTTGCAAGCAGCGATAAGCCGCTTCTAAGGCGAGGGTGCTTTTACCCACGCCCCCCAAACCATCAATACTAATCAGGTGGGCGCTATGGTTGGGGGAGAGCAGTTCGAGCAAGCGGCTAATTTCGGCCTCTCGACCCACAAAAACGGTATGGCTGGGGGCGGGTAGGTTTTGGTAGGGATGAAAAATAGCGATTTCTGGTTGAACAAAGTCGAGGGGTTCTAACTCTAGTTCTTCTGGCGGCTCTGGCTCGCTGCGCCGACGCTCATCCCAGTAATTGAGCAGGCAAATTCTGAGGCGATTTTCCTTTCCGCGCCGCTCTCCGGTAATCCCAAATTTTTTGTAGATTTCGCCCATGCGTTTGAGGCAAGCTCCCGCAGAGGTTTCGAGTTGCTCGCCCATCTGTTCGTAATCCAATTCCTCGGCGAACCTTGCGAGCAATACTTCTTCTTGCTTGCGAGAGAGTTCTTGAGTTCGGGCAATCTGCAATAAAAATTCGCGCGACAACATGGGCAACCGATTGTCCTTGGTACGGATGTTTCTTTAGTCTACTGATTCCTTCTCTTTTCCGAGGGTTCCTTTAAAGATTGTGTAAAGTACAGAGCTAATCAGAGTTTTTATCCTAAAAGTCACGGTAAACTACTGAGCAATCTTTTTAACCTCGGCAAGATTGTTGAGGAATTGCGATCGCCATCCCGACAGTGGCACTCTTCCCTAAACGTTGTAAGGCTTAGAACCTAACGACTTTCCCCTACAAACCTAAACTTCACGACAAATGATGAGAATTCCGCAATCCCCTCTTCTACAAGCGACCTTAACCTCCGCTACCCTCCTATTTAGCCTCGCCTTTTCTCAATCCGCTTTAGCTGGAACCCTCCATAACGGTTGGAACTACGCCATCGATCCAAGCTACGATAGTTTAGCTAGCGATGGTGGCAATGGTCTCCTGATCGGGGGTACCATCTACGAAATCTACGGCATGGCTATCAAAGATGATGTGCAGAATAACCGCATCTGGGTGGGTTTAAATGCAAATCTCCCCATCGGCGGTAATAATGTGGGTGACACGGTGGGTGGGTATCGCATCAGTAATGGCAATATTGGCTGGGGAGATTTATTCTTTGACTTCTCTGGTTTAGGAAACTTCAAAGCCGCCAATGATAGTGCGAGTTTATTTGGGATTCGTTTTGCAGGTACAAATGATTCTCATGCACCTTCAATTGGCGTTTATGAAAATGTCCAAGCCACCAGCGTCGTACATCTCAATGGAGGTTGGTCTAATCTCGGCAACCATAATATATATGGTATTCAAGAACATCTGGGACTAGAGGCTGCAATGGGCGATTTAGCTTGGAACGATCCTTATTATGCACCTTATACAACCCCCGGTCTCTACAGTCAACCCCATACCCTCGTTCCTAATGTGATTGCAACTGGGAACAGAATTGGCGATATTACCCTAGTCAATTCTACGGAACTTGCGGCTGCGGGTTTTGACTTAGGCTACTTACCCGCTACGGGAAGCGAAACCTTTGGGTTCTGGTTTGAGAAATCGCTACTACCAGCAGGTAACTTTTACAGCACCTTATTTTTAGAGTGTAACAATGATGCGATCGCGCTCACTGGCGACCTGGTAGCCTCCAAAGAAACCCCAGAACCCTCTACCCTACTAGGTTTTGGTGTTTTAGCTGGTTTAACTTGGACGACTCGGAAAAAACGCCGCAAACTGCAAGCAATGCTATAAAATCAACCCCTCTGGTACAACCCTGGCTGAGAACAAATAGGAAAAAGAAACCCAAGTCGTGAGATTTGGGTTTTACTATAGCTTGAGGTTTCTTCCCCCATAAAGAATGTTGTTACTGAGGTTGGCGTCTCAAGACTCCTCGGAACAGATTAACAATTGCTCTCACCCACCTGGGTAAAGCATTAAAGCGTTGTCTTTGTCTCATTTTTTGACAACTTTCTAGGGCGGGTTGATAGTCGGGATGAAGTTTTAGAATTTGTCGATAAATTGCAAATGCTTGGGTAGAACAGCGCATTTTTTCTAAAACTACCCCTTGTCGATGCCAAGCCTCTAAATAGGGGACATTTTCTCGATCTTTAATGGCACAAGCTTTTTTAGAATAATCAATCGCTTTTCGGTATTCACCAAACTCTTCCATAACTCGACCTAAGCCATAAAAGGCTTCTGGATATCGAGGATCGCGTTTTAAGGCATTACAATAAGCCTTTTCTGCTTCAGAATATTCACCCAGCTTAAACAACGCGTTAGCATAGCCACATTCGTATTTTGGATAACCCGGTCTTAACAAACACGCCTGATGGTAAGATTCCTTAGCCTCTTCATAGCGCCCTAATGCATAGAGGCCTTCTGCTTTCCCATACCAAGACCTATAAACATAACCCAAAATGGAGGACTCCCTGAGAAGGGGCGAAGAATGGGTTAAAAATGACAAGGTTTTTTCATAAAGTTCAACTGCTTCTGGATATCGCTTGGCACTTAATAGAACTTCAGCTTGTCGAGACCAATCTTTATAAGGATCTGGATTCATTTTTGCAGATGCTTCGTAGTATTGAAATGCTTGCTGATAATCATTCATTTTAAAATAAACCCTTGCTAAACCTTGCAATGCTTTGAAGTAACTGGGTTGAATTTCTAATGTCTTTTGAAAAGATGCGATCGCCTCTTCGTAATGTGCCTGTTTTTCGGCTGCGTCGCGAGTATGATTCCCGCAGGGATTTATACGAAAAGCTGCGCTAACGCTTTGCGAATCGCCCCATTTTTCAAAAGCATGGCCTCGTTTATACCAAATCCGATAAAAATCAGGCATTTCAGCCAAAATTTTATCGTAAGCTTCCACAGCTTTTGCAAACTCATTTTTACAGAGATATCTAAACGCCTCTTTCGTCCAAGTTTTCTCTAAATTATTAATTTGTTCCAAAGCTTTGCTAGCAGAACAATATTCATTGTCTGAACTGGGAGAAATCATTCGATCGAGTTCATGTCTCAGATCGGAATTCACTTTTTTATCATCGTTCTCTAAGCCAATGATAACTCGTGCCTTCAAGCCGGTTAAAGCTTGTAAGCCGATTAATCCCACAGCATAAACATCGCTACTCAAAGACGGATTGCCCATTCGTTGTTCGGGTGCTATATAGTCCACAGAACCAGAAGCACTAATTAACGGGTTTTGAGAGGCAGACAACTTTTGTTTAATCGCATTAATTTCTGGAAAATCAACTAAAACCAGTTTGTTATCATTAACTCTGCGAATTAAATTATAAGGGTTAATTCCTAAATGTTTTATATTTTCTTGATGAAGTTTTTCCAGAATCTTCAAAGTTTCTCTAACCAAGTTATACACCTTTTCTGTTTTCCAAGGCGTACCCGGTATAAGCTCCTCGCCAACTGTTGTTCCTGATACAAATTTTTGAACAAAATAAAACTTCTTATTAAATTCAAAGCATTCAATAAACTTAGGATACATATCTCGATCTTTAAGCTCGTGCAATTTATTAATAATAGGATTCAATAAATTTTTTGCCAGTTGCCTTTGTTCTAGGCTATCTAGAACAGGTGTCACTTCTTTAACAACAAACCTTTCTCCATCTGGATTAGATTTAAGAGTACAAAGTAACGTAGTACAATAAGCGGCACTGTCGGTACTGCTTAAAGGCTGAAGAATTAAGTATTTACCTAAATACCGAGAATTTTCATAATTTCTATAAATTTCAGTATCATAAATCTCTTCTAAAACTTCTGTTACTGATTGATAGCGATAGCGACAATCATAACGAACCATTTTATCTAAAATATGGAGAATTTCTAGATTAAGATTAGGCAATAAGCGACGTAAAACTAATTCGTTTTTATCTTTATTTTGTTTTCGTTCTTGTATTAACTGTTCTATCTTCATGCCCGTCAAAGCCTGAATAGCAATTGTTCCAATAGAATAGATATCGCTACTGACTTGAGGTTGACCAAAAGCAACTTCACTAGGAGTATAGCCAAAAGCTTGAATTCTTACTGTATCTCTGGGTATTGGAAGCGAACATTGGTCAGGTTTATCGACTGCATAAACATACCCAAAATCAATAACTACCATTTTGTTATCTTTTTTTCGTTTAATAATATTCTTAGGATTAATGTCTCGATGAATAAAATTAAATTGATGAATACAGCTTAATGTCTTTAAAGTATCTTCCAGAAAAAGAATTGCCTTGATTTCATCCCAAGGTTGTTCTGGCATTAAGTCTTCATTCAGAATAATTCCCTCAATAAATTCTAAAACAATATAAAAATTATTGCGCTTTTTGAAATAGTCGATTATATTAGGTATTTGTGGATTTTTAGTTAGCTTTTTAAGTGCTTTAACCTCTAGCCTGAAGCGTTTTTCAATTTCTTCGGTAGGCAAGGGTTCGCTATGATTACAAGCCGGATTATTTTTTAGCTTTTTGATAGCACAAATTTGTGTATTTGAATCTCTATCCTCATAACTTGCTTTGTAAACAATACTTGCTCCGCCCGAACCGATTTCTTCAAAAATATGGTATAGATAGCGCCCTTGAAGTATTTTTCGTTTCATTATGATACTATGATTGTAATTAGCTCAAAGCCGATAAATCTTGCAATGCTTCCCGCGCAGATCGATAGCGATGACGAAAATCGAAACGAATCATTTTATCAATAAAATTAGCAAATTTTTCGCTAACTTTAGCACGTTCTCGCCACATTATTTCTAGAGTTTGGGGATGAGGATGTAAATCTAGGGGATGCAAACCCGTTAAAGCTTGAACTGCAATCATCCCCACCGCATATAAATCGCTACTAAAGTAGGGGGTACCGCTGGCTTGCTCTTTTGGCATATAACCCCAGGTACCGATACGTACCGTTGAAATAATCTCTCCTTGTTCATTAGTAATACTCGTTGTTACTTCTTTAACAGAGCCAAAATCAATTAAACAAAGCAAATTTTCAGGGGTTTGTCTAATTAAGTTTTCAGGTTTAATATCGCGATGTATAATTTGACTATCGTGAACAAAACTCAAGACCTGAAGAACCTCATCAAGCAGTTTCATGACTTGAATTTCTGACCAGATTTTTTGGGGTGATAGCTCTTGGACTAATTCATGTCCTTTAATATATTCAAGAATTAAAAATGAATCTTGATTTTCTTCAAAAAAATCAATAAGTTTAGGAATTTGGGGATGCTGTCCTAAATTTTTAAGCACCTCAACTTCTTTTAAAAATAAGCGTCGTACCGTTTTTCGTTGCTCATATCCGTGGAGCAAAATCAATCGCTTAATTACACATCGATCGGGCGGAGATAGTTTAAGATTTTTAGCAAGGTAAGTTTCCACCCCTTTTCCCTTTGACTCCCCAAGACGTTGAATAATCTTATAGTGTTGGTGGATAATGGTTCCAGGCTCTAACATAGATTTGTACTCGTATAGAGGTTTTTAGGCGGCGACTGCGGAGGAACGACCTGTCTTGATTGCGAAGGGATACGCAACCTCCGATAATCTCTGTAATACTAAGATAACTGAGTTATCATTCAAACGTAACACTCTGAGACTGAGAAAAATTAGTATCTAATCATACATAAGCTAGCCAAAAGCGCTCTATGCTGAATGCTAGAGAAGTTTTGGACTATTTTGACTGGGGGATGCGGCAGCTATTCTGGGTTGAGGAAGGCTGACGTTGGAAGTCTTTCAAGAGGATGCAGAAATCATCGCCCTCTAGGAAAGCCTGATTGACTGACAAAACTGTTGAAAGCCAGGGTTGTGTTGGGTTTCGTACCTCAACCCAACCTACGCGCCTATCTTGATTGTCAGTCAATTAGGGGAAAGTAGACGTTAGACTGGCTTGTATCTCATTAACTGGGGTGAGATAGCCAAGGCGTAGCAAGGGATAATCGCGGCTATCTCAAGAGTATTGATTTTATTTTAACGGGCAAACAGACCGGGCCAAGTCTCTAAGGGCTGAGTGGATTGTACAATTTGCATTCCGGCGTCTGCAAAGCGTTGAAAGGCTGTATCGGCCTGTTCGGTAAAGTCTACAACATCGGGGACAACGACCGGGGAGGTACAATCTTCTAAGAGATAGACTTTCTTTGCCAGTTGCGGATCTTTAGCCTGAATTTCGGTCAGTAGGTCTTCAATCGTCCAGGCGACGCAGTGGCTTTTGGCTTGTCCGGCAATGATGAGTGCATCGTATTCTAGGAGTTTTTCAATCAGGCTGGTATTCTTGTGGGCGATCGCATCTCCTCTAGCATTATCCAATACTTCAGGGCTAAGGACAGAATAGTTTTCCGTCAGGGGATTGGAACCTTTAACTTCAAAGCGGGTTTGGCTATTGCGGGCGATATTATGGAAAAATAGCGCTTCTTCCACCGCTGAGACAAGGGCATGACCAATACCGCCTAACATGGAGTGATACGGCCAGATAATTAGGGGATATTTCCCGCCGTTACTGAGTCGGCTGACATAATGGTGGGCGTGCGGTTCTAGTTCGGATCTCTTATCGCCTGCTATGCTAAAGGCGATCGCACTATTCACTTTCCATACCCCTTGTTGCACATCCGCTTCTGTAATCACCGTTAGCGATTGGGGATGTTCGCCAGCCTCATTTACCCAGAACACCGGATGAAAGATTTGCATTGCTGTATGGGTGTCCATTGTTGGGCAAATACTTGTAATCCTACCTAAATTGTGGTATAGAAATTGGCATAGTCGGGCATTGTCTTCAACTGCCCCAACCCCAGAACGTCCCCCTACAAATAGCTCAAATTCTGGGATGCAAAAGGTATTCTGAACATCAATTAACAATAAGCAGATTCGCGTGGTATCTTCGCTGGCGGGTGAAATATGGTGTTGTTGCGCCCAAATTTTCGCCTCTTTCGCCCTTTCTTGATATGGAACCCGCCAAACCTTACTCACTGTTTCGGGTTGAAAATGAGGGGGGATGGGGAGTTGAGTTATCGTTTGGGGAGTCATAACGGATACCCGTTGGATAGAATGAGTTGGCATAATGCGATCGCCTAAATGTAGTGTAACCTCCCCATAGTGCGATTGCCGCTAGCCAGAACTCAAAGAATTTATAAATTTGCACCCCTAACTATGCATCCTCAATTATCTGTTAATTCTCATAAAATTCTGTATGAAACAGATTTTCACCTGTGGTTAGCAGTCACAGCACAGCTTTTACGTCAGGGAGATTTTACCGTAATTGATATAGATAACTTAATCGAAGAAATTGAAGGAATTGCAAGGAAAGAAAAACAAGCCTTGAAAAGTAATTTAAGAATTCTTTTAATGCATTTACTGAAATGGCAATATCAAGCAGAGAAACAAACAAATAGCTGGCGCTTCACGATTCGCGAACATAGAAAACGAATTATAGACTTACTTGAAGATAGTCCAAGTTTAAAACCTTACTATCTGGATATATTTGCGGAAAGCTATCAAGATGCAAGAGAACTGGCTGCGGATGAAACGGGTTTATCTTTGGATACTTTCTCGGTAGATTCTCCCTTTACCCCTGAAGAAGCTTTAAGCGAAGATTATTTGCCTAATTTTCTCTAATTATGAGTTTGTGAAATCAATATTTTCATAAATATCAGCAATGGTTACTTGAGATTCAAAGGCATTCAAAGATAAAGTAATATTAGAGTCGTCGTATTCTGAAAAAATCCACTGATTGGCTCCCGTTTTTACATAATGTTCAACATGAATCCGATATTGGTCGATTAAAAGATATTCTTGAAATGTGGAAATAGTCCGATACGCAGCAAACTTTTCACTGCGGTCGTAATTTTGAGTAGACTTCGATAAAACCTCTCCAATAAAACAAGGGTGCACAATCGTATCTTTGCGCCCAGGTTGAAATTCTAACGGCTTGGCAGATACCATAACATCAGGATAAGTATAGATGCTAGTCGCAGGAATCCAAAGCCGTTGATCCACATGGAACGTCCGGTAGTTTTTCCCTTTTAGAGCAGTTTTCAGTAAAATATACAAGTTACCCGAAATATCATTATGGTTAGGCGTTCCACCAGTCATCGGAATAATTTCTCCATTGCGATATTCATTGCGAAGTTCAGACGCAATCTCTAATTCTAGATATTCTTCAAGAGTATAGATTTTATTTTCAGTCTGAGCAATCATCGTTGTTTTATTCCTATAATATTGAATTATCTTAGCCTAAGCGTCGGCTTTTTAACTGTTCTACAAAAGCTTGATGTTCGGCTGTCTGTAAACCGTGCTGTAAAGTAGCGAGAACTTCCGCCAAGTTATCTTCTAACAAAGCAGAGACAGCCAACCATAAACCCGGAAATACCTGAGAACAAATTACGCCCTCTGCATTGGGTTCTAGGCGGACATACTCTTCATTACTTAAGCGAAACCAATCTAACTGTTGGTCATAAGTTCGCCAAACCAGGTATTCTTGAACTTGATTGCGACGATAGACCCGAAGTTTCTCATGTAAATCGTAAGAAACGGTACTCGCAGCAATTTCTGCAATCAATTCTGGCGCACCTTCAATATAATCATCTTCGCTAATCATTGATTGTCCGCCTCTATCAATTCTCAGCAGCGCATCGGGTTGAGGTTCATTATCAAAATCTAAGCGAACTGTAGCATTATCTGATAAATCTACACCGGGAGTAGCGGCTCGATATACTCCTAACCAGGTAATAATTGCACTATGGGGTCTTCCGTGACGTTGATGACGTAAAGGTGAGGGCATATAAACCACTCCTTCGATAAGTTCCGCCTTTTTAGTATGAGTCATGGCGTGGTAGCGCTTTTCAAACTCGGCGCGGGTTAGGCGATCGCCATTTTCCAGAGGCGGTAAAGTGAAGGAAGACGCTTGATTTCGATCGAGATAACTGACCATAAGCCCCAATCCTCGCAACAACCTTTAAAATCAATATAGCCAAGGGTTCAAGGAAAACCCCGTCAGGATAATCTTTTCTGGCTACAGCCATAACAGATCGTGTTAATCTGTTGAGGATTGCAACAACAGTTGCACCCAACACCTCTAACTTATCCTTTTTAGCAAGCGAAGCGCCTATGGTGCATGTGAAGCGCCTGGAACTCACAAACTTTAAGTCTTTTGGGGGAACGACTTCTATCCCGCTACTTCCAGGGTTTACAGTCGTTTCTGGGCCCAACGGTTCGGGGAAGTCTAATATATTAGATGCCCTGCTATTCTGTTTGGGGCTATCGAGTTCTAAGGGAATGCGAGCAGAACGGCTTCCCGATTTAGTCAATCATAATAAAGCGGAGAATCGCAAAGCAACCCAAGAAGCCAGCGTAACGGTTACTTTAGATTTAAGCGATCGCTCTCCCGATGTCGAGGAAGAAGACGAAGAGACTGACGATCCATTTTCCCTCGCCAATGCTCAAGAATGGAGCGTAACGCGCCGACTCCGGGTAACGCCTTCGGGGACTTATACCTCAACTTACTACATTAACGGCGTTCCGGCGACGCTGACGGAATTGCACGAAGCCCTTAACCGCCTGCGAATTTATCCCGAAGGCTATAACGTGGTATTGCAGGGGGATGTTACCAGTATTATTTCTATGAACCCGCGCCAGCGACGGGAAATTATTGATGAACTTGCAGGCGTGGCGCAATTTGACCGCAAAATAGAATTAGCTAAAGAAAAGCTGGATGCGGTGAAGGAGAAAGAGGAAAGTTCGCGCATTATTGAAAAAGAACTGGTAACTCAGCGCGATCGCCTTGCCCAAGACCGCACAAAAGCGGAAAAATATAAGAAACTGCGAGCCGAACTGCAAGATAAGGAACAGTGGGAAGTTGTTCTCAAATGGCGGAGTTTACAACAGCAACTTTGGAACCTGCGCGATCGCATTGAAGCCGGCGATCGCACTCTTGCCGACCTTAACGAACAGCATACCCAACTTTCAACCCAAATTACCGAAAAAACCGCAGAACTCGAAACCCTCAACCGTCGCGTCAAAGCCTTGGGGGAAGAAGAACTCCTAGCGGTACAGTCTCACCTGGCGACGCAGCAAGCCGAGTTGCGCCAACTCGAACAACGCCAGCGCGATATCGTTACCAGCCAACAGGATCTTAGCAACGCCAGAACCCAAACCGAACGCAATATTCAAACCACCCAACAAACCTTAGCCGAACTTCAGCAGCAACACGCCGACGAAGCCCAAAATAGTGCAACCCTAGAAATCAGCTATACTCAAGCTCAAGCGGAATTAGAAGAAAAACGAGAAGCGGCTAGCGCGATCGCCGATGCATCTCAAGCCTGGGTACAACAGCAAACCGAACTGAATCATAACATTGAAACCCTGCTGCAAACCCTAGAGCCGCAACGTACCGAACAGGCGCAACTCCAAGAACGTCAAAGCCAACTCACCCGCCTGATTCAAGAACAGCACGAAACCATCCATACCCTCGATCCAGAGATTACCGCAAAACAGACCCAAGCGGTGGAACTCGAAAGCGAAGTTCGCAGTTTAGGTGAAGAAATAGGCGCGATCGCACAAACTCTATCTTCCCTGGAATCGCAATTGCAAGTCCAGCAGGAAACCAAAACCCGCCTTTTGACAGAACAACGGGAAAAACAACGCCAACTCGACAAACTCGAAGCCCAAAACCAAGCCCAACAGGAAGCCCAAGGCACCTTTGCTAGTAAAATTATCCTACAATCAACCTTACCCGGCGTTTGCGGGTTAGTCGCCCAACTCGGAAGAGTCGAACCCCGCTATCAACTCGCCCTAGAAACCGCTGCGGGTGGTAGACTAGGCTTTCTCGTCGTCGAAGATGATGGCGTCGCCGCCGCCGGAATTGAACTCCTCAAACAAAAACGCGCCGGACGCGCCACCTTTTTACCCTTAAATAAGATTAGACCCGGACATCTCGAACTCGATACCCTACGTTGGGCGAGTGGGTTTATTGACTATGCGGTGAATTTAATCGACTACGATCCGCGCTATCGGGATATCTTCGCCTACGTGTTTGGCAGTACCGCCGTTTTCAATAGCATGGATACCGCCCGATTGTATATCGGCAAAGGTCGGATCGTCACCCTCGAAGGCGAACTCCTCGAAGCCACAGGCGCAATGACAGGGGGAAGCACCAACCAACGCGCTAGCCTCCACTTCGGCACAGGAGACAGCAGCGAAACCGCCCAGCAAACCGCCCTCAAAGGTCGCCTAGACGAGATTGAGAGTATTTTGGCGCGTTGCGAGGTCGAAATTAATCGCCTCTCAGAGACGGTTAAACAGCGCTCTAGCGAGTTGATGGAACGACGCGGCAGCCATCGGGAAAAGCAACTGTTATGCGAACAATTGCAAAAAGAGATAAAAAGTACCCTAGAGCGCCAAGAACAAGCGCGATCGCTTCTCACCAAACAGCAACAAGAATCTATTGTCACCCTCGATCGCCTGCATCTCCTCAACCAAGAGATCCCGCAAGGCGAACGCCAGCTTGCACAATATCGCCAAAGCCTAGCAGAGTTAGAACAGTCGCAAACCTCCAGCGAATGGCAGCAAATTCAAGCCAGCATTCGCAGCCAAGAAGAGCAACTCAAACTGCGCGAACAAGCCCTGAGAACCGCCCAGCAACACTTGCAAGACTTGGCGAACAAACGCGATCGCGCCACCGAAAAACTCGCCCAACTCCAGCAACGCCTCGAAGAAGGGATCGCTCAACACTCAGCACTCAGCACTCAGCACTCAGCACTCAGCACTCAGCACTCAGCACTCAGCGCTGAAATTACCGAAACCCAAGCCAAACTGGTGGAACTCGAAGCCAAACTCGGAGAAGAAAAACAAATTCGCGATCGCGCCGAACAACACCTGCGCCAACTCCACCTCAACCTGCAACAACTCGACTTTGAACGGCAAAAACTCAGCGAAACCCAACAAACCCGCCGCCAAGAACTCGAAACCCTGCAAACCGACGTACAAGCCGCCCAAGTTGAAATTCCCGATCCCCTCCCCGAAATTCCCGAAACCCTCGATCTCGAACAACTCAACAAAGACATTCGCAGCTTGCAAAAACGCCTGCAAGCTCTCGAACCCGTCAACATGCTCGCCATCGAAGAATACGATCGCACCTCCGAACGCCTGCAAGAACTCAGCGAAAAACTCAGCATCCTCGAAAACGAACGCACCGAACTCCTACTGCGCGTCGAAAACTTCACCACCCTCCGCCAAAAAGCCTTCCGCGAAGCCTTTGACGCCGTTAACCACAACTTCCAAACCATCTTCGCCGAACTCTCCGACGGCGACGGCTACCTGCAACTCGACGATCCCGAAGATCCCTTCAGCGGCGGCTTAAACCTCGTCGCCCACCCCAAAGGTAAACCCGTACAGCGCCTCGCCTCCATGTCAGGGGGCGAAAAATCCCTCACCGCCCTCAGCTTCATCTTCTCCCTGCAACGCTATCGCCCCTCCCCCTTCTACGCCTTTGACGAGGTGGATATGTTCCTCGATGGAGCAAACGTAGAGCGATTAGCTAAAATGATCAAACAACAGGCCCAACAAGCTCAATTTATCGTCGTCAGTCTCAGACGACCCATGATTGAGTCTTCTCAGCGCACGATCGGCGTAACCCAAGCGCGGGGAGCCTATACCCAAGTCTTGGGAATCAAACTCCCCTCCCAAAGTGCCTAGCTTGTTAGAAACCCGCACTCTACTGGGTGGGATATTGCCCCTTGCCTGCCCACTTCAGTTTAGCCTGGAGGTTTTATGATCGAAAACAATATGAGGATTTTAGACTCGTTTTAGGAAGACGGGAAAAAAGCCTAATAATTTAGTATTAATAGTTAACATCGATTCGAGAGCAGGACTCGCCCCCTAATGACATCTGAACAAATCAGCCAACGATCTGACCTTTTGGGCACCCAAGTAATTACCCGCGACACGGGTAAGCGGCTCGGTGTTGTGAGTCAACTGTGGGTCGATATCGATCGGCGAGAGGTCGTCGCCTTCAGTTTGCGAGAAAACCTGATTACCGGGCTGTTATCAGGAATTCCTCGATATATGTATCTCAGCAGTATCCGTCAAATTGGCGATGTAATTTTGGTGGATGATGATACCGTCATCGAAGACGTTAACGTTGAAGCTTACAGCAGCCTGATTAATAGCGAAGTGATCACCGAAACCGGGGATATGCTCGGTCGGGTGAGAGGCTTCCGCATGGATACGCATTCCTACAAGGTGACATCCTTAATTATCGCCTCAATCGGGTTGCCACAAATTCCCGACCAAGTTCTCAGCACCTACGAACTCCCCATCGAACAAATTGTCAGCAGCGGCCCGGATCGCCTGATCGTGTTTGAAGGGGCAGAAGAACAAATGACCCAACTGACGCGCGGCGTCTTAGAAAGTCTGGGCATTGGTAAGCCCCCGTGGGAACGGGAGATGGAAGACGAATACTATACACCCCCAGTCAAGGCAGAAAACCAACTCCCTTCCGGGACGCCCCTGAGAACGCCTCAAGTGACCCGCAGCGCCCCCCCTGTAGTAGAAGAAACCCCCTGGGAAGAAGACAGTTGGCAACCCTCCCAACCCGAACCGATGCGCCAACTCCGCGCCGAACCCGAATATCGGGACGAATATGAGGAAGATAACTGGAGCGAACCTGCCCCCCGCGAACAGTACCGAGGGAAAGCATACGCTCAACCGGAACCCTACCAAGACTATGAGGAGGAGTACGAGGAGGAGTACGAAGACCTCGAACGGGATGCTTGGGCAGATGAAGAACCCGACTATAAGGCCCCCCCGGTAAACTTCCCCCAGAAGGCGAGAAAACCAGAATACGAAGAAGAAACCGACTACTAACGGCAGCTTCCAAGACTTGAGTAGAGGCGAACGCTGAGTTCGCCTTTGTTGCGTGTAAGGCAGAAACTCGCGTACCGATTTTAATGTCAATTTAACTTTGACGCTGGATGATTTCAAGAGGCTGGGTTTTTACAGCGTCCTAGTGGCCGATTTTACGGTTATCTTCCCTCTGATGTCTTGACCCTCAAACTATTCCGCTAAAAACTCAAGGGACTCCATCGATGACTCGTATGTACGATTTGTTTATCAGTGGCGGGCCAGTGATGTGGCCGATCTTAGGCTTATCGGTGGCGACCATCGCCTGCGCCCTAGAAAGGGCGTGGTTTTGGTTTCAACTGTTAAGCAAGGAAGACCGCATCGTTCATGATGTGCTAGAAGCAGCCCGCCATAGTCTACCCGAAGCTGGCGCGATCGCCCAACAAGTCGCAGATTTACCCATCGGTCGCTTTCTGTTGGCCCCGCTGCTGTTGAAAAGGCCCACCCCCGAAACCTTCCGGCTCGCAATGGAAACCGCAGGCGATCGCGAATTCGTGCAAATGCGAAAAGGCGATAAGTTTTTAGAAACTGCGATCGCAGTCGCCCCCCTACTCGGTCTATTGGGAACTGTCACTGGGTTAATTAATACCTTTGCCAACCTTAACATCGGTGAAGGCGGAACCAGCGCCGAAGCCACTAGAGCCGCCGCCGGGATCGGCGAAGCCCTCTTAACCACCGCCGCTGGGATGGTCGTCGCCATTATGGCCCTATTAATCTACCGCACCCTAGTCACCCTCCAAGCCCGCCAAATGGACTATTTTTCCGAAGTAGGAGGCGAGTTGGAGTTGATTTATCGTCAGATTTGGTACGACACTTAGGAGAGTGCTGAGTAGAAAGTGCTGAGTGCTGAGTAAGTGCAAAGTTCCGAGTTCCGAGTTCCGAGTGGGGAAAAGAGTGCTGAGTAGAAAGTGCTGTTGCTTTAGCTTCCGCGTAGCGGTGTGCTGAGTGGGAAGAGAGTGCTGAGTTCCGAGTTCCGTAGCTTGCTTCCGCGTAGCGGTGTTCCGAGTGGGAATTGAGTGCTGAGTGTAAAGTGCTGAGTGCTGAGTGGGGAAAAGAGTGTGGAGTTATTAGAAAACTCCCTTCTTTCCTAACCTCCAATTCCCTCTTCCCCCAACCCCCAACTCCCAACTCCTAATTCCCTTCTTCCCCCCATCCCCCCATCTCCCCATCTCCCCATCCTCTTCTTCCCCAATTCCCAAAAAAAGATGCGTTTCAAGAGTCGCCAGCAAAATTCCCAGGTTCCGGAAGTTAACCTTGTACCGATGATGGACGTTTTGATGAGCGTCCTCACGTTTTTTATTATCTTGTCGATGAGTTTGACGGGACAAAGAATTTTAAATGTCAATCTTCCGGGAATTGGACAAGGCGAAAGCCAAGTTGAAGCAGTTCAACCTTTAGAAGTGGGGTTGAATAACCAAGGGGAAATCTTACTGAACAATCAAGTTATCTCTAAAACCCAACTCGCCAGAGAGATTCAATCTTATTTAGCCCAAAACCCTGAAGGTGTTGTTACGCTTAAAGCCGATCGCACTTTACCCTATAGACAAGTTTCTCAACTCTTGGTGGAAATGCGCGATGTGGGAGGTGCAAACGTGTCTTTAGCCATCGAAAGAAATTAAGCCGATACAGCAAGCCTTATGGAGTTCTAAACTTCCCCTCCTCTTCCCCCAACTCCTAACTCCCAATTCCTAACTCCCAAAGAACTATGCGCTTTAAGTCACAACGAGCCAACGCCCAATTGCCCGAAGTTAATTTGATTCCGATGTTGAATGTAATGATGGCCGTTTTAGCGTTTTTTGTGATGATTTCGATGACGCTGACGGCTCAGGAAGGGGTAAACGTTCAGCTTCCGGGACCGAGTGAGGCGGAGGTTCCCGAACAGCAAACGACTCCCGATCCTTTGATTGTAGAGTTGGACGAGCAAGGACAGATCGCGATCGCCCAAATTCCCCTCTCTCCAGAACAACTCAACCCACAGATCCAGGCTTATTTACAGGCTAACCCTCAAGGTTCGGTGTTTTTAGTCGCGAACCCGGAGTTAGCCTACGAACAGGTGGTGCAGGTTCTAAGCCAGATGCGCCAAGCTGGGGGCGATCGCGTTTCTTTAGCGATCGAATAAGCTGGCTTACAGGGCGGAGAGGACAAAGCCTAAACCCAAGAACAAGCCACTCCAAAAATGCAGGGTGACAGCGATGAATTTGCAGTTGCTCACGCGGTCGGGTTGGTTATGGTATTGTCCCACATGGCGGCATAGTTGGAGGGCTGGCGGCAGGCTCAGGAGGGTTAAAATCGTCCACGCGGGGAAAATGCCCCAAATGCTGAATAAGGCAATGAGGGCGAACATTGCGCCGCAAATCCACGATAGCAGTTCGGCTCCGATGGCGGTACCGAGGCGGACAATGGGCGATCGCTTTCCGGCGGCGAGGTCGTCTTGAACTTGGTGGAAGTGGGAGCAAAACAGAATTAAACTGGTACTGATGCCGATAATCAGGGAAGCCGCTAGGCTAGCAATTGACCAGCTATGGGTTTGGCTGTAGTAAGCGGCGGCGATCGCTAAAGGCCCAAAGCAAATAAAACAGATGATTTCGCCCAAACCCTGGTAGCCTAGACGGAAGGGCGGCCCTTGGTAGGTATAGCCGAGGAAGCAGCACAACAGGACGATCCCTAAAACGGTGGGGTCTTGTTGCAACCAAGCGATCGCCAAAATTCCTAAAATCCCCAGTGCTAAAAATAGATTTCCTAGCCTAAAAATTAAAGATTTGTTTCCCGTTAAATTCACCAAAGAATGTGCTTTATTTTGATCGATACCCGTTTCTGAATCAAAGACATCATTGCTGAGATTGATCCACGCCACAATCAAAATTGCCGAACTTAAAAAGGTAATAAATATTTCCCAACTTAAGGTTTGTGTTTCAGCAAGCGCCACAGCCGTGCCCACCCAAATGGGAATAATCGCAACGCTATACATGGGTGGCTTAATTGCTGCTAACCACAACTTACTATTGGGATAGCTAAGGGAGTTTGTAGTCATCAGATTGGGTTGATTAAATGACCTTCAAGTTTCATAATTTTACGACTTAAGGGCACTCTTCGCCCATGAGGTGTAAATAATTGATAGAGTCAATCCCATCTTCGAGTCGCGAGTTGGGATTCCAGAGGGCTGGATTCTTCTGTACCATAGGGAAGTTGAGGTTTCACCGCGCTTGGACTCAAACCGCGATATTCCCCCACTTCAGGCTAATGTCTCGCTCGATCCTTAAAGTTTAGAAACATAACTTCAACAAAATTCATGGTTGTCAACTCTCGACCCGTTATTCCGTATCCGCCTCGTCTCTTTCAAGATCGACAGATATTGGAACAGTTTTTATTAAACTGTCAGCAGAATGCGCTTGCCAAAAAACAACCCCACCTCGTCAGTATTTCCCAAGAAATTCCTGGGGTCGATCCCTTACTTGTTTTACAGGAAGTTGCCCAACCCAACCAACTGAATTTTTACTGGGAAAATCGCAATCGAGGGGAAGCGATCGCCGCCATTAATAGCACTAAAACCCTTCAAATTCAACAGGGAAATCGGTTTCAAACAGCACAAAAATTTATCCAAGATTGTTTTAATAAAATTACAGCTAGCGGCGATCTTCATCTCCGGTTTTCTGGTCCCCACTTTTTTTGTAACTTTACCTTTTTCGAGCGTCCAACCTCACCCCATGCTGCCTTTCCAGCCGCTACCCTCTTTTTACCGCAACTGCAAATAGCCACCAGCCATCAGAAATGCGTTTTAGCCCTCAACCTCGAAATTCATCCCCAAACCCCCATCCATCCCCTGTGCGATCGCCTCTGGCAACAATTGCGTCAAATTAAACGCCTTGAACACCGTCCCCCCTATCTCCCCCTTCCCCGCCCTCAAAGCCTGCAAACCCAGCCGCCTCAATACCACCAATTTAAATCAGCCGTAAGCGCTGCCCTAGAAGCAATTGACAGCCAGAAACTCAGTAAAATTGTTCTTGCCCATGCCATTGATATTCGTTCGCCCATCCCCTTCCGCCTGATCGACTCCTTGAGTAACTTGCGCCGCCTGCATCCCGACTGCCATGTCTTCTTAGTTAGCAATGGTAAAGGCCAGCACTTTATGGGGGCAAGTCCCGAACGACTCATGAGTATTAGCGATCGCCAACTCGCCACCGACGCCCTCGCCGGTTCCGCCCCCCGTGGTAAAACCCCCATCGAAGATGCAGACTTAGCAAACCGTTTGATCGCCTCAGAAAAAGAACGGCGCGAACATCGATTTGTGATTGATTTTATTACCCAACGTTTAACAGAACTCGGATTAACGCCGCAACTGCTATCCGCCCCCCAACTGTTACAACTATCCAACATTCAGCACCTTTGGACGCCGATCGCAGCCAAAGTTCCCCCAAATATTCATCCTTTAGATATCGTCGCCGCCTTGCATCCCACCCCGGCGGTGGCTGGCGATCCCTGCGAAGTGGCTTGTCAGGAAATTCAGCGCTACGAAGCCTTTGAACGCGGCCCCTATGCAGCCCCTTTAGGATGGGTGGATCGCAATGGCAATAGCGAGTTTATTGTGGGCATTCGTTCAGCTTTAATTGCAGGCGATCGCGCCCGCCTCTATGCAGGCGCAGGTATCGTTTCCGGTTCCAACCCCGATAAAGAGTTAGCCGAAATTCAACTGAAACTGCAAGCCTTGCTCAAAGCCCTCGTCTAGAACGCCAAAGAGAAAGGAGTGAAGGATTAACGTCTCACAATCCATCACTCCCAAAATTCCTCTCAATTTCAAATGTTAAGACACCCAGCCTTAAATTGACCAAGATTGACCCTTGAGGAAACCGGCGATCCCCGTTTGTCCGGTTGCAGAACGCTTCGCAAACATCAAACTGCAACAAAAACATACATCCAACCCTCAGCAAAATCTACCTTAAAGCATAATTTCTCAGCCATCATTCCCTTTACACTGACGGGGAATTGAAGCGATACAAAGGCAAATGCTTTTAGACCAACCGGATCGCGATCGCGCCGAGGAAGAAGTCTTTATCTTTCCGGCCTCATTTGCTCAACAACGCCTATGGTTTATTGAAAAACTGACTGCTGGAGACTCGCTCTACATTATCCCGCTGTTATTTCGCCTCAGCGCCGCCTCGCCAACCCCGATCCACCAACGGCTGCAACAGAGTTTGCAAACCCTTGTGCGCCGTCACGAAACCTTAAGAACCACCTTTGAAGTCATTGATGGGCAACTCGTTCAAATTATCGCGCCTGAATTGCTCGTTTCCCTAAACTGCGTAGACTTGCGAACCTTTCAAAACCGCGAAACCCTAGCCTTAGTGCAAATTCGCCAAGCCCTTGAGCCACCCTTCTCCCTCAACCGGGGGCCGCTAGTGCGATCGCAACTCTGGCAATTAGAAGACACCGAATATTTATTTCTGATTGCCCTGCATCACATTATCTTCGATGAATGGTCCAGCGGCGTGCTGATCCGGGAATTGGGTCAACTCTATACCGCCTTTGCCCAAGGGAAACCGCCAGCCTTACCGGAATTACCCATTCAATATGCAGACTTTGCTCACTGGCAGCGCCAATGGTTGCAGGGAGACGTATTGAACCAGCAGCTTGCTTATTGGAAACAGCAATTGCAAGATGTACCCCGGCTAAGTTTACCCGGTGCCAGACCTCGCCCTCGGATACCGAGCCATCGGGGAGCTAGCCAGCTTGTCGAGTTCCCCCAGCGGCTGCTAGCGGATTTGGAAGAATTAAGCCAAAAAACGGGCGTCACCCTGTTCATGACCCTGCTAGCCGCCTTTGCAGCGCTCTTACATCGCTATACCGGGCAAACGGATATGGCGATCGGCTCTCCCATTGCCAACCGCCATCGCAGCGAATTGGAGGGGTTAATTGGGTTCTTGGTGAATAGCTTGGTGTTGCGAACCCAGCTATCCGGCGATCCCACCTTCGGCGAACTGTTGGAACGGGTGCGCGATGTCACCCTTGCTGCCTACGCCCATCAAGATTTACCCTTTGAAAAGCTGGTTGAGGAATTGCAACCCGTTCGCAGCCTCGGTCAAAACCCGCTATTTCAGGTGGTATTTGCCCTGCAAAATACGCCAATGGAGCAATTAGTCTTACCGGGTTTAGTCCTCAGTCCGGTGGCGCTAGAATCGCAGACAGCGCGGTTTGATTTAGAAGTCTACCTTTGGAAATGCTCCGACAACTTTAGAAACCTTTGGGGACAAGGTTGGCAGTATTCCGACGGGTTGCGGGGGATTGTGGTTTACAATACGGACTTATTTGAAGCCACTGCGATCGCCGCTTTGTTTCAGCACTTCCAAACCCTATTAGAAGGGATTGTGGCACATCCAGAGGCGCATCTGTCTCAATTACCCCTGTTAACGCCTCCCCAACAACAGGCTTTACTACAGCAGTGGCAAAACCATGCTTCCCCTTATCCTGCAACCGTTTGCATCCACCAGCGGTTTGAACAACGCGCCAGGGAACAACCGGATGCGATCGCCATTGCGTTTGGGACTACCCAATTTACTTATCAAACCCTAAACCAAGGTAGCAATCAACTCGCCCGATACTTGCAACAGCTAGGGGTGAAGCAGGGAACGCCTGTGGGAATTTGTTTAGAACGCGGGGTAGAAGCGATCGCGGCGATGTTAGCGATCCTGAAAGTCGGTGGCGCTTACGTTCCCCTCGATCCTACCTATCCTCCAGAACGGTTGCAATTCATGGTGAAGGATGCAGGCATTCCGGTCGTGTTAACTCAGCTAGACTGGGCGAAGATGCTAGCCGCAGATAGCGTGCAGGTGGTTTGCTTAGAACAGGCTTGGAGAGCGATCGCCTCAGAATTAGATGAGAACCTGGATCTCCCTGGCAGCGCCGAACAACTCGCCTATATTATCTATACTTCCGGTTCCACAGGAATACCTAAAGGCGTCATGGTATCCCATCGGGCGGTGATGCGCTTAGTCTGCGAAACCAACTATATTCAAATTACCCCGGAAGATCGGATCGCTCAAGTTGCCAGCCTTGCCTTTGATGCAGCCACCTTTGAAATTTGGGGTGCTTTGTTACAAGGGGCTAAACTCATTGGAATTCACCGAGAAATCACCCTTTCCCCCAGCGATCTGACGCGGGAATTGCAACAGCAAGGCATTAGCATCCTCTTCCTAACAACTGCCCTATTTAATCAAACCGCAAGTCAGGTTCCCGATGGGTTCTGTTCTTTAAAATATCTGTTATTTGGGGGAGAAATGGCGAACGTTGAACGAGTGCGATCGCTCCTTTCCCAAGGCAAACCGCAACATCTGCTGCACGTTTATGGGCCGACAGAAAACACCACTTTTTCCACCTGGTACGAAGTTCAGACCCTTCCAGAGAATGCCACAACCCTGCCGATCGGAAGCGCGATCGCCAATACCCAAGTTTACCTTTTAGACGAGCATTTAAATCCCGTCCCCGCCGGAGTTTGTGGAGAAATTTATTTAGGCGGAGATGGGTTAGCCCAAGGATATTTAAACCGTCCAGAACTCACTGCCGAACGGTTTATTGTAACTGAGTTTGGACGGCTTTATCAAACCGGCGATCGCGCTCTTTATCGGGCAGATGGTCATTTAGAATTTTTAGACCGCACCGATCGTCAAATTAAGCTGCGGGGATTTCGGGTAGAGTTAGGAGAAATTGAAAGCGCGATCGCTCAATATCCCTCCGTTCAAACCGCACTTGTCATTGTGCGAGAACTGGAGATGGGTACAACTGAAAACCGTCAACTCATTGCCTATATTGTCCTGAAATCTGAAGAACCATTCCAAGAACGAGAACTGCGATCGTTTCTCAAAACTAAACTTCCCCTTTACATGCTACCAGCAGCCTTTGTCATCTTAGACAAACTTCCCCTAACTGCCAACGGTAAAATCGATCGCAAAGCACTCCCCCCACCCGATCTAAATCTCATAGGAGAAATGGCTCCAACCTTAACCCCCACAACCTCCTTAGAGTCTGCTCTAAAGGAAATTTGGATGCAACTTTTAGGGCGAAAACACATAGGAATTCACGATCGCTTCTTTGAATTAGGAGGTCATTCCTTACTCGCCACCCAGTTAATCTCGCGCATCCGCGATCGCTTTGGCGTCGAGTTACCCCTAAGAAGCATCTTTGAAACCCCCACCATAGCAGAATTAGCCGAAAAAATAGAATCCCTATCCCCCTCCCAACGGCGCGAGGAAATTGAAATCTAACCCTTACTCTGAGTGCTGAGTGTAAAGTGCTGAGTGCTGAGTGGGAAGAGAGTTCCAAGTTCTAAGTTCCGAGTTCCGAGTTCCGAGTTCCGAGAAGTATGGTAGTCAGTCAGTATTTACCCCTTCTTCCCCCCCATCCTTCTTCCCCCCAACCCCTAACTCCCAATTCCCAATTCCCTTCTTCCCCCCATCCCCACCATGACGAATATAGCGATCGCAGACTTCGTTTCCCACCTCCACAGTCTAGATGTACAAGTCTTTATTGAAGGCGATGTATCCCAACCAGAGATAGCCTTAGAGCAAATTCGGCTGCGCTGTAACGCACCCGAAGGAACCCTTACCCCCCAACTACGCCAAGAATTACGCGATCGCAAAGCCGAATTAGTCGCCTATTTACTCGAAGCACAAAACCCATCCTCTCTAAGTGCTGAGTGTAAAGTGCTGAGTGCTTCTCTAAGTGCTGAGTGTAAAGTGCTGAGTGCTGAGTGGGAAGAGAGTGCAAAGTTCCAAGTTCCGAGTTCCGAGAAGTATAGTAGTAAGTCAGTCTTCCCCCCTTCTTCTCCCCAACCCCCAACTCCTAACTCCCAACTCCCTTCTTCCCCCCAACCCCTAACTCCCAACTCCCAACTCCCTTCTTCCCTATCCTTTGCTCAACAGCGACTATGGTTCCTAGACCAACTCAGCCCAGGCAATCCGTTTTATAATGTACCTGCGGCGATTCGCTTGCGGGGAAGCCTGAATGTTGGGGCATTAGAGCGATCGCTTCAAGAAATTATTCGCCGTCATGCAGCGTTGCGTACCTGCTTTACCACTATTGAAGAGCAACCCGTTCAGGTGGTAGAGCCACATGCTAATTTTGAATTATCTGTCGTTCAGTTACCCCCAGATAGCGACGATCGCGCTTATCAACAACTGGTGACAACTGAAGCGCAACGACCTTTTAACCTCAAGTGCGATCGCCTCTTACGAGTAACCTTACTGCAATTGGATGCAACAGAGGCGATTTTATTGCTGACTCTGCATCACATTGTCGCCGATGGTTGGTCTTTGGGCGTGCTGATCCGGGAATTGGGGACATTATATGCGGCATTTGTGGCAGGGCGATCGCCCACCTTACCCCCGTTACCTCTACAATATCCCGATTTTGCCCAGTGGCAGCGCCAATGGTTGCAAGGGGAAGTTCTGGAAAAGCAGTTAGCCTACTGGCGCAAACAACTTCATAACCTACCCCCATTAGAATTACCGAACGATGTGTCCTTTAAAGCGCTTGACTCCGGAAAGTCAGACACATCCGTCGCGACTGCGCCAAGCTATCGGGGTGCAACTTATCCACTTTCTTTTTCAGTACCGCTTACCCAAGCCTTAGATACCCTCAGCCAGCGATCCGGCGTCTCCCTGTTTATGACGCTGTTGGCAGCCTTTCAAACCCTGTTATATCGTTATACCGGACAGGAAGATATTGCAGTGGGTTCTCCGATCGCTAACCGCCATCGCAGTGAATGGGAGGGGTTAATTGGCTTTTTTGTCAATACTTTAGTCATGCGATCGGATCTATCGGGTAATCCTTCTTTTCGAGCATTATTAGAACGGGTACGCGATGTCACCCTGGAAGCTTACGAACATCAAGACTTACCCTTTGAAAAAGTAGTTGAGGAACTCGATCCCGAACGCGATCCGAGTCGCAACCCCTTATTTCAGATTGCCTTTGCGTTGCAAAATGCGCCCATGCAACCCTTGCAACTCCCTAATTTAACCCTAGAACCCGCACCCTTAGAATCGGGTACCACTCGCTTCGATCTAGAGGTGCATCTGTGGGAACCCTCGCACGGCTTGCGGAGTTTGTGGCAATCTCAGGAAGGGTTAAGCGGTTTTATTTCCTATCGTACAGACTTATTCGATCGCGATCGCATTGTTCGCCTTGTCGGACATTTTCAGACTCTACTAGAAGCCATTGTCGCTAATCCCGATACTCGCTTATCCGATCTTCCGCTACTAACCCCCGCAGAAGATCGGCAGATTAGCCAATGGAGTCAAACCGCAACCCTAGAATTAGATAACCGTTGCTTCCATCATCAGTTTGAGGCGCAAGTCAAATTAGCGCCAGATGCGATCGCGATCGTTACTCCCCAGGAAACGCTTACCTATCGACAACTCAATCAACGAGCCAATCATCTCGCCCGCATCTTACACCAAAAAGGGGTTCAACTCGGTAAGCTAGTCGGTCTATGTGTCGAACGTTCCGCCGATATGCTAATTGGGATTTTAGCCATTCTCAAAGCAGGCGGCGCTTATGTTCCCCTCGATCCAAACTATCCTAGCGATCGCGTTCAGTTCATGCTAGCCGATACTCAGGTTTCGTTGGTGCTAACTCAGTCGTGGCTGGTAGGAGGGTGGGGGGAAGAAGGGAGTTGGGAGTTGGGAGTTGGGAGTTGGGGGGAAGAAGGGAGTTGGGAGTTGGGAGTTAGGGGTTGGGGGGAAGAAGGGAGTTGGGAGTTGGGAGTTAGGGGTTGGGGGGAAGAAGGGAGTTGGGAGTTGGGAATTAGGGGTTGGGGAAAGAAGGGAATTGGGAGTTGGGAGTTGGGGGTTGGGGAAAGAGGGGGAAAGAGGGGGGAAGATTCTTGCAATCCTGGGTTTAGCTTAGGATTAGAGAGGCTCAGTTGGTATAAGGATAAGATTGGTGATTCGAGGAACGACGCGACTTTTAGGGGTAATTGGCTATCCGGTGAAGCATTCGCTATCGCCAGTGATGCATAATGCGGCGATCGCGCATTTGGGGGTAGATTATGTTTATCTGCCGTTTCCCATTCAACCGGAAAGTTTAAAGACTGCGATCGCGGGATTTCAAGCCATCGATCTGGTTGGATTTAGCATTACCATTCCCCATAAACAGGCTATTATGCCCCTCTTATCAGAGATTACCCCTATTGCTCAAGCCGTGGGAGCCGTCAACACCGTTTGGCGAACCGAGACGGGGTGGAAAGGAACCAATACAGATGTTGCAGGGTTTGTGGCACCCTTAGCGAGTTTAAACCAAGATTGGACTCAAGCGCGTGCTGTCATTTTAGGGAACGGAGGCGCAGCGCGGGCAGTTGTGGCGGGATGTCTTCAGTTAGGATTTGCTGAAATTCAGGTGGTTGGGCGAAATTGGCAGAAATTACAGGCATTTCAAGCCAGTTGGGGGGTGCAGACTTTGCAAATTCACCCCTGGGAGAACTTGGCGCAACTCCTCCCCCAGGCGAGTTTGTTCGTGAATACTACACCCATCGGGATGCACCCCAATATTGCTGATTCTCCAGTGGAATTGGCGGTTTTGCAAAACTTACCAAAGGGCGCGATCGCCTACGATTTAATATACACTCCAAAGCCGACCCGATTTTTGCAACAAGCCGCCCAATGTGGCGCAACCCCCATTGATGGATTAGAAATGTTAGTCCAACAAGGAGCAGAAGCCTTACAGTTATGGTTAGGGCAACCCGTCCCCGTTGAAGTGATGCGTCAATCTTTAATTGAAGTGCTAGGAGACAAGCTTTAAGCCTGAACCGGGGGTGAGGGCGATCGCCAACACCTCAAATAGAATGGATTTACCCCCTAGAGTCTACCCGAACTATGAGCGCCCACATCCTGCTAGTCGAAGATGAACCGAGACTCGCTCGTTTCATTGAGTTAGAACTCGGTTATGAAGGGTACAAAGTGAGCGTAGCCAATGATGGTTTTACCGGGTTAACCCATGCCAGAGAATTGCAACCCGACTTAGCGATCCTTGACTGGATGCTTCCGGGGTTATCCGGAGTGGAAATTTGCCGGAGGTTGCGGGCGACTGGCGATAAAGTCCCTGTCATTATCTTAACGGCGAAAGATGAGATTGGCGATCGCGTTGCCGGGTTAGATGCTGGGGCGGATGATTACGTGGTTAAACCCTTCAGCATCGAAGAACTCTTAGCCAGAGTGCGGGCGCATTTACGACGCACCCAGGATGAAGAGTCAGAAACCCTGCAATTTATGGATATTGTCTTAAATCGACGGACCCGACAAGTGCATCGGTGCGATCGCCCCATCGATCTTACCGCCAAAGAATTCGACTTACTTGAATATCTCATGGCCCATCCCCAACAGGTTTTAACCCGCGACCAAATTTTAGAGAAAGTTTGGGGATACGATTTTATGGGCGATTCTAATATTATTGAAGTCTATATTCGCTATCTGCGGCTGAAACTGGAAGCCCAGGAAGAAAAACGCCTGATTCAAACCGTGCGCGGCGTGGGTTACGTATTGCGAGAATCTTAAATGCACAGTTCCAGCAACTTAACCTGGCTATCTCGTCCTTCTACCGCCAAAGCCCCAGCATAATTCTCCCCCAGATTTAAAGCCTGGAGCAACCACCGATCCGGACTATCTCCGACAGTGCTGAGTAACTGGGCGGGTTCTGTAGGCAAAAGCGAGACTGTAAACTGATTGAGCGGTAGAGAAAGTCCTTTACCCGTTGCCTTAATATAAGCTTCCTTGCACGTCCAACCCCAGAAAAAAGCCAAACATTGCATTTCAGGCGGAAGTTGGCGCAACATCGCCAACTCTTGGGGTGCAAAAAACTTCTGGGCAATTTCCAAATAGGGAAAGTCCGCGCGAATAAATTCTACATCAATCCCCACAGCACGATTGCGCGTTACGGCGTAGAGAATTAATCCGGGCGAGTGCGATACATTAAAACAGACCGCAGGCGATTCTAATTCCGGCTTGCCAAATTCACCATAACGAAAACATAGATCCGCAGCCGCCTGACCCGTATAATAACTCAGAAGCACCCGCAGCAAACCGCGAGCCAGAATAAAGCGATCGCGATCGGTTTCAAACCGAAACTTTGCGGCCCGATCTCGCTCCTCTAAACTCAGTATCGCCTGCAAGCGCTCAAGCGGAAAGGCCTGTTGCCCCTCAAAAACGCGCCAAACCTGCACCTCATTCTCTGCTAAGGTAAACCTTTGGTCAGGATACTCCGTTAAAACAATAGCCGATTTCTCCCATTCCCCCATCCTCTTCTTCCCCAACCCCCAACTCCCAACTCCTAATTCCCTTCTTCCCCCTCAGCTTAGAACTTGCTGCAACAAATCGGAGACTTTTCGCAATACTAGCGATTGATGAGCGTGTAAGAAGAAATGATCGCCTGGAAACATTTGTAGTGTAAAGGCTTGAGTGGTTTGTTGTTGCCAAGGTTCCAAATCTTCGGGCTTTACCTTCCAATCTTGCAAACCGCCAAAGGCAAAAATCGGACAATCTAGGGGGGGTTCTGGTTGATAGCGATAGGTTTCTACCACGGAAAAATCAGCCCGCAGGGTTGGTAACAACAGTTGCATCAACTCCGCATTTTGCAAGACGGCTTCCGGCGTACCATTATAACGACGCAACTCTTGCAGCAATTCGGCATCCGGCAGAGCGTGTAGGGGCGGATCGAGATCCGGGAGTTGCGGGGCGCGATGACCCGATAGCAATAAGTATAGGGGAAGGCGATCGCCTTTTCGACGCAGCGATCGCGCTAGCTCAAAACCCACCAACGCCCCCATACTATGCCCCAAAAACGCAAAAGGCTTCGTGCAGTGGGGAACCAGCGCCACCGCCAGCGCTTCAATCAGGGGTTGTAACTGCGTAAACGGCTGCTCAAATAACCGCGCCCCCCTTCCGGGGAGTTCTATCGGGCAAACTTCTACCTCAGAGGGTAAAGCATCCGACCAATTGCGAAAGCTAACCGCGCCCCCTCCCGCATAATGGAAGCAGAATAGCCGTAACTTCGCCCTAGGATTGGGTTGGGGGTAGGTAATCCAAGATTTAGACTGAGAACTCACGTTAAGCTACTGATGAAACGGACAACCTTGAACAGCTTGATGATTGGGATCGATCAGTTGGGTACGATTGCGCGTAAATTTATCTAATACATTAACAGCCGTACTTTTCTCGCAACGCAAGCTGCCAATTTCATCTCCCCCAAATTTCTGACAAACCGAGCGATGGGCTTCAGTTAGGCTGAAATAAGCTTGCACAAAGCGTTGGTGCTGCGGTTGTAAAGTCGCCGGAAGCGTTGTAAAGACGGGGCGCAACTTTTTCCACAACTCTACCAAAGCCGCATGATCCCACGACATCAAACCGCTAAAGTCATTAGATTGGACGTTGGGAGGACTCATGCTAGGGCGAATTTGTTGGGCGTAAGCTTGGCGGCTGACTGTTCCCGCGAGGTACATTAACGCCCCAGAAGCCAGCATTAACTCGGTAGCTGTTTCTAGTTCTGTTTGGGCTTGCATCAAGTTCCCTAGGGATAAATAACGCTCAAACCGCCGCAAACTGACAATTAAGCCTTGGGTATTTACAAAAAACAGCCAGTGAAACCCCTGCCAAATTTGCTGGGGATCGAGAGTTGCGATCGCTATTTTTGCATCAACTTGAGTCATGACATGTTCTCTAAAGATAAGTTAAAAATGCGTGCGAGTAGGAACGCATGACTTTTCATCCCGGCTTTTAACCGTTCGGTTTGGGTTAAGTCAAAGGGTTCGCCATCGCACTGAAGTTTCAAAAAGATTTGATAGGTCATCAGCAGACTCCACACCATGCAACTAGGAGATTCTGAAGATTGGACATGGCTGACACTGAAATAGTTATCAAAGTCTGCCACCTCCCAAGGCTTCAGCGGCGTTTGCGTCGAGGGGATGGGTGCAGGTTGCAGGATACCCACATCTAAACTCGCCAGTTCTCGATCGAGAGCCGCGAGGGCTTCGCCATTGCAGTTTTGGTCTAGAATTTTTAAAAACTGTTGAAGGGTTTGACCGAGTTTGACCCGATCCGTTTCATTCAACGGTTGCTCGATGGGTAAGTCCCAAGGTGCTAGCAAGTAAAGGCGATTGGGAAAAGGATTTGGGGTCATGGGCGGGCAAAATGAAGTTGGGCGTTGGTTAGTTGATAGCCCTGTTGACCTATCAAAATGGGTGGGAGTGAATTAACTCAAGGGGAAAAATTCGGCTTCCTGCAAGTCGCGAATGCCATTTTTCATCGCTTGCAGAACGGCTTGAATATCCGCCTCGCTATGAGCGGTCGAAAAGAAACCGCCGCCTTCCCCGCGTAGTAAGATGCCTTGATGGAATAGGCTGTAACGCAATAGGTTTAGCCCTGCCATAAAGGGCATAATTTCTGATGGGGGAACATCGGGGAAAACTGGGCCGAAGAATGAGCCAGAATTGGCCATCCGCACGGGAAGCTGACAGGCTTCTAGGTGATGGTTGAGTTCGGTGACGTAAGCGGCGGTGCGCTGGTTGAGTTGCTCTTGTAGGGAGGGGCCTTGCTGTTTAAGATAGTGGAGGACGGCCCGTGCAGCAGCGATCGCTAAAGGGTGTTTGCAGTGGGTTCCCGCAAAGAAGGTTCTTTCCACCTGGGGAAAGGAATCATCGCCATAATCCCACATTCCCCCGTCAATGCGATCGAGATATTCTGCTTGACCTGCAATGACGCCAATGGGCATCCCGCCACCTACGACTTTACCATAGGTGGCGATATCGGCTTTGACCCCAAACCAAGCCTGCGCGCCGCCTAAATGCAGGCGAAACCCCGTCACCATCTCATCAAAAATTAAAACAATTCCCGTGGCTTGCGTCAGGGTTCTGAGTTCTTGAAGAAAGGCTTTCGGCTGTAAATTCGGGTGGCGGCTTTGGATGGGTTCGACTAAAACTGCCGCAATTTCGGTTTGATGGGTTTGAATGACTTCTAGAGATTGGGGGTTGCCATACTCTAAAACTAGGGTATCTTGAACCAGACTGGAGGGAATCCCAGGGACGAAGGGTTCCGCTTGGTGGTTTGTACCGGGTTTGACTAAAACGCTATCAAAATGACCGTGATAGGAACCGGAAAAGACTACAATTTTAGGGCGTTTTGTCGCTGCTCTGGCGAGGCGAATGGCACTCATAACGGCTTCGGTTCCGGTATTGCTAAAAGCTACCCGTTCCATGCCTGTTAATTCGCAAATTAATTCGGCAACTTCCCCCACTTGTTCGGCTTGCGGGCCGAGGGGAATTCCTTTTTCCAATTGTTGGGCGATCGCGTCTTTAATAAAGGGTGGATTGTGTCCTAACAGATTCGCCCCAAATCCCATCATAATATCGATGTATTCGTTATCATCGACATCCCAGACTCGCGACCCTTGAGCTTGTTTTGCAACAATTAAATAGCATAATTCTTTAATTGGCATTTCAAACCAATCGGGAACGCGCGGATCGGCTAAGACAGCGCGATATTCCTGGGTCATTTTCTTGGAAGTTTGCGTTCGCTGCGTATAGCGGGCAATGAATTCTCGAAGATATTGTTGTCTTAAATCAGTGGATGTTTTGGCAAGCATTTTTAGGGAATCCTGTCAAGTCAATTAAGTTACTTTTTAGTCTGGTTTTGTTACCGCAAAGCTTCATCTCTAGCGTTAGGCAAATTAGAAACTATTCAAGCTTGTTTCGGCTCGCGATAGGAAACTGAGGCTTCTTTTGCTTCCGTTTGGGATTGGCTTTTTTCTGATTGGGAAGATTTGCAAGCCATAAAATAGGCATAGCGTTTTTCTGGAGATTTTGAGAGCTTTCCGGTGGGCTTATAAACTTGGACTTGCGTAAATCCTACAGCTTCCAGAGCAGCCCGCACTTCCTGCTGAGTATAGGGTTTCACAGAAAAAGTCAGATCCGAGCGCTGCCAATCTTTCTCGACCCAATTTAATAAAATTGAGGGTTTGAGATAGCGGAGAACAGCGTTGAAAATAGAGCGCTTAATTTGCTGCAATTGCAAATGATTTTGAACAGAAGAAGACGAATTTTTAGGCTGGAACATGGTAATTGTAAACGTCCCTGTTTTCTGGAGAGGGTCGTAAGTTTCGCCGACCATCCAAGCATAGTCTTCTTTCAGTTCGCCGTCATTCACCGGAATGTTACGATATCGCTTTTCTAAGCCTAAGTCAAATAGAAATAGTCCGTTAGGCTTCAGCGCATTAAACACATTCTGAAAGACTTGCTGAAGTTCTTCTAAACTCAAAATGTGATTTAATCCCGAATCCGTTGAAAGCACCGCATCAAATTGAGTCTCAAAGTGAAAATTACGAGCATCTTCTAAGACAAAGTTGACTTGCGGGGCATTCTCGCGGGCATAGTGCAACATTTTCTCCGAACCATCTAACCCCGTGACTTGATATCCTCGTTGGGTGAGTTGGTGAGAAAGCTGTCCCGTACCGCAGCAGAGGTCGAGAATTTTAGCCGATTTAGGAATAGCAGGAAACAGCACCTTTTCCAAACAAGGCATAAATCGTTGATAGGCGAGTTGGGCTTCTGATTGGTTATAAAGCCACGCCCAAGGATCGTAATCGGTATAGCGATTGATTGAAGACATTTGCAGATTTTTCCTAAGATTAAATAGAGGAGTTCAGAACAGAAGGCTGGGGTAAAAATTCCCGTTTGATGAGGTGCTTAAAGTAGGTTTCCCAGAGGCAATTGTCCAGGGGAATACAACGAATGGGGCTATGGGCTAACCCGGCTTGCACGTTCTGACAATCAAACTGCAATGCGGGTGGGTTGGAAGCCGCAGTCTGAGGGGGAAATAGGGGAACGAGGGGATATAAAGCATGTTCTGGTTGGTGTTGGGCAATATGCAGCAATTTTGCCCGCCATTGTTCGTAGGGCAGAGATTGGATAGAATAGCCAAGCGATCGCAGTTGCTCAAATAGCACCCCAGACGAGACAGGTTGGGGATGAACTAGGTGAAAAACGCGGTTCTCCGTCGGGTGTTGCGAGAGATAAACAATCGCTTTGCTGGCATAATCGACAGGCAACACATCCAGCATCATTTCGCCTTCGGGAACGCTTCCCAACTGCACGCACCCGATAATCAGGCGATAGAGGAAATCATTGACATTAAAGCAGCCCGTTTGACTGTCCCCCGCAATTCGCCCTAATCTATAGGTAAAGATGGGAAGACCGCGATCGCGCGCTTGCTGCATTAAGCCTTCTGCCACCCACTTACTTTGGTTGTAACCGCCGAGGGGGGCAGGAAAATCCGCTAAACTATCCGTTTCTCGAATCACCTGCACGCCAGAAGTTTGAGTCGGCGAGAAGACGCTAGTAGCAGACAGGAAATGGACGGGTTTGGCTTGTCCTTGACAGGCGAACCGCAACACCTCCTGAGTCCCCAACACATTCGTCGGTTTCAGCAGCGTGTAGGGGTAAGCATGATGCACCCACGCGCCACCGTGATAGATAACCTGAAGGCGATCGCCCATTGCGCTAAACTCAGATTCAGATAACCCAAAACGCGGTTTCGCCAAATCTCCCACCACTGGGATAATGCGAGTTTTAAAGCCTTCCTGCCAAATTTGATAAGACTCCAGCGTCGCCTGTAGCTGGCGTTGCGCCGCTTCCGCCGTCTCAGCCCGTACCAAACAGTAAACTTCCGCCCTCGTTTGCTGCAACAGTTCAGCCAGCAAGAACGCCCCAACAAACCCTGTCGCCCCCGTCAGGAAAATCGCCTGCGGGTTATCCCCATTCGCCCTATTCTGAGGAGGGATAATACTAGGGTCGAGAACCGCTTCCGCCTGGAGAAACGCCAAGAGATTATCTAACTTAGCAGGAGATTTTCCAGACAAGCGTTGGGCTAACCCCGCCACCGTTGGCGCTTCAAACAAATCCAACACCGCCAACTCCACCGCAAAGCGCTGTAACAGACGGGAAATTAACTGAGTTGCCAGTAACGAATGACCCCCCAACTCAAAAAAGTCATCATTAACCCCCACCCGTTCCACCTGGAGAACCTCTGCGAATATTTCCGCTAGCTGCATTTCAACAGGCCCGCGCGGGGCAACATAGGTTCCCGCCAACTCCGGGCGGGTAAAATCAGGTGAGGGTAACGCTTGACGGTCTACCTTACCATTGGGATTGAGGGGCAAGGCCTCCAGTTGGATAAACACCGCAGGAACCATATACTTCGGTAACTTTGCCTCCAATTCCCGGCGCAAGTCGCCCTTCGCCAGATTTCGACCCGGTTCCGCCACCCAATAGGCACAAAGGCGCTTATCCCCCGGTTGTGCCTCTCGTACCACCACCGCACAGTCGCGGATATCGGGATGTTGTAGCATCAGGGCTTCAACTTCCCCCAGTTCAATCCGAAAACCGCGTATTTTCACCTGATTGTCTAAGCGACCGAGCAGTTTAATCTGCCCATCTCGGCGATAGTAAGCTAAGTCCCCCGTCTTGTAGAGGCGGCTACCGGGTTGCTGGCTGAAGGGATTGGCAATAAAGGCTTCTGCGGTTTTTTCCGGGCGGTTGAGATAGCCGCGTGCCAAACCAACGCCCCCAATGTACAACTCCCCAGGAACGCCAACCGGGACGGGTTGCAGATAGCGGTCGAGAATATACAATTGCTTATTCGCCGCCGGACGCAGAGTATCGCCGTCGGGAACCATACTGGCATTGACAGTGGTTTCGGTGGGGCCGTAGGCGTTAATAAACAGGCGTCCTTTTGACCATTGGGCAATCAGTTCCGCCGTGGGGGCCTCGCCGCCGACGAGTACCATTTCCAAGGCGGGGAAGTTGTCGGGGGAAAGAACCGCCAGGGCGGAGGGGGTGAGGGTAATATGGGTAATGGCCTGTTCGCGCAGCAGCTTGGCTAAGGCAGGCCCCGGCGAGAGTTCCGCTGGCGTGGCGAGGTGGAGGGCCGCGCCGCATCCCAAACTCATCACAAATTCTGGGATAGAGGCATCGAAGCCAAAGGAGAAGAATTGCAAAACCCGGCTGTGGGGTTTGACTTGGCAGGTGCGAATCTTATCGGCTGTTAAGTTGCCTAAGCCTGCATGGGTGACGAGGACGCCTTTGGGGGTGCCTGTGGAACCGGAGGTATAGATAAGATAGGCTAAGTTTTCTGGAGTGATGCGGGTTTCGGGGTTGCAGTCTTTTTCTTGGGCAATGGTTGGCCAGTCGGTATCGAGACAGATAAGTTGGGCGGAGTGGGCCGGAAGCTGCGAGACTAGGGACTCGGTAGTCAGCAGCAGGGGGACTTGGGAGTCCGACAGCATGAAGGCGAGGCGGTCTGCGGGATAGGCCGGGTCGAGGGGAAGGTAAGCACCCCCCGCTTTGAGAACGCCCAATAGAGCAATTATCATTGAGAGCGATCGCTCTATGCAAATCCCAACTCGGACTTCCGGCTGGACGCCCTGTTTTTGCAGGTAATGGGCCAGTTGGTTCGCCCGTTGATTCAATTCCCGATAGGTGAGATGCTGATTTTGAAAAGCGACCGCAATGGCATCCGGGGTGCGTTCGACTTGGGCTTCAAACAGTTGGTGAAAGCTTTCCTCTGGGTAGGGCGTTTGGGTTTGATTCCATTCCACCAGAATTTGCTGCTGTTCGCCGGGGGTAAGTAGGGGAAACTGGGATAGGGGCTGTTGCGGGTTGGCGAGAATTCCCGTTAGTAGGGTTTGGAAATGTCCCACCATCCGGGCAATGGTATCGGCTTCAAACAGATCGGTATTGTACTCGAAGACCCCCAAGAGGTCTGAATCAGTTTCGTAAAAATCTAAGCTTAAATCGAGTTTAGCAGTGGGGTTTTCGGGTTCTAGAAATTCTAGGTTTAAGCCGGGAAGTTGCAAGTCAAGTTTTGAGGCATCTTCCAGCATAAACTTAACTTGGAAGAAGGGACTATAACTGAGATCGCGATCGCTTTGCAATTCCTCCACTAACTTTTCAAAGGGTAAATCTTGGCGGTCGTAAGCTTCCCAAGTCACCTGGCGCAAGCGTTGGAGGAGTTCTAAAAAGCTGGGATTTCCCGATAAGTCGGTTCGCAATACTAAGGTATTGACAAAGAAGCCAATCAAACCCTCAATTTCCGTGCGGTTGCGGTTGGCGATGGGCGAACCCACTAAGATATCCTCTTGGGCGCTATAGCGATGCAACAGGACTTTGAAGACGGCCAACAGGGTCATAAATAGGGTTGCCGCTTGCTGCTGGCTGAGGGCTTTGAGGGCGGCCGTTTGTTGGGAGTCGATGGAAAATAGCTGTCTGGCCCCTCGGAAGGTCTGAATGCGCGGCCTGGGGCGGTCTGTGGGTAGCTGAAGAACGGGTAACGCGCCGCCGAGTTGCTTTTTCCAGTAGGCTAACTGAGTCTGTAAAACCTCGCCCTGAAGCCATTGGCGCTGCCACAGGGCAAAGTCAGCGTACTGGATGGGGAGGGGTGCAAGGGCGGGTGGCTTCCCGGTAGAAAAGGCGGCGTAACCCCTGCTGAGTTCCTTGACCAGAATCCCAATCGACCAAGCATCGGCGATAATATGGTGCAGCGTTAAAACGAGGATATGCTCGGTTGCTTGCAGGCGAATCAATTCCGCCCGGAAGAGGGGGCCTTGTTGTAAGTTAAAGGGTTTTTGGGTGGTTTGGTTAATCCATTCCAGGGCTTTATCGGGGGGAAGGCCTGAGAAATCCAAAAGCGGTAAGCGCATCTCAACATCAGGGTTAACCACCTGTACGGGTTGACCCTCCGCTGTCGTCAAGGTGGTGCGTAGGGTTTCGTGACGTTGCGCGATCGCTCTGATACTCTGTTCTAATGCTTCAACATGCAATTCCCCTTGCATCCGAATCGCCGCCGACATATTGTAGACAGGGCTATTCGGTTCCAATTGGTCGAGAAACCACAGGCGCTGCTGGGCAAAAGATAAGGGTAGATTTTCCGGACGCGCGGCGGGGAGAATGGGTGCAGAGACGGGTCGAGTTTGCTGCAATACTGCCATAATTTCGGCTTTGCGATCGCGAATTTCTGCACTTAGCGCTTCAGTTAGCACCTCCTCCGGGCCATTACAGCGCAGGCGGCTATCTTCAACCCAAAGCTGGATATCGAGATCGTACAACTCTTGTAAAAACCGATCGATTGTCTTCATAGCTCAATGTCCTTACGACCTGCACGGCCCGCTAAACTGGGAGCAACCTGTCGTTGGGCTAAACGCAAGGTTTCTAAACGTTCGGCGAACCCTGCAATGGTGGGTTTTTCAAACAGGGCGCGGAGGGGAACTTCTAACTGAAAGTGGGTTCGCACGCGGGAAATCACTTGCGTTGCGAGTAGCGAGTGACCGCCAAGCGCGAAGAAGTTATCGGTAATCCCCACCCGTTCTTGCCCTAAAACCTCTGCAAATAAGCCCGCAAGCCAGGTTTCTGTGGGGTTGCGAGGGGGGATAAAGGTCGCCTGTACGGGCGCGATATCGGGCGCGGGGAGGGCGCTACGGTCTAGTTTGCCATTGGGAGTCAGGGGCAATTCTGCTAGGGGGACAAACACCGCCGGAATCATATAATCGGGAAGGGTTTGTTGGAGAAATTGCTGCAATTGTTCAACGTTCAAACTCGCCTGGGGGGAAAGCACAACATAGGCCGCGAGATAATCGCGAATGACTGTAATTGTGCAAGCGAGAATATCGGGATGCTGAAGTAAAGTTGCCTCAATTTCTCCTAATTCAATCCGCAATCCTCTCAGTTTCACCTGATGGTCGATTCTTCCTAAATATTCAATCTCTCCCGTCTCTAAATATCTCGCTAAGTCTCCCGTTTTATATAATCTCCCTGGCTTAAAGGGATTTGAGATAAACTTTTCAGCGGTTAGTTCCGGTCGATTTAGGTATCCTCTGGCTAACCCCATTCCACCAATATGCAATTCTCCCGCTACGCCGATGGGGACGGGTTGTTGATGTTCGTCTAGAATATAAATCTCGGTATTAGCTATCGGTCTGCCAATCGGAACTTTCCCTAATTGACTGTCTGGATGACATTCCCAGAAGGTGACATCAATGGCGGCTTCAGTTGGGCCATATAAATTATGCAGTTGGGCTTTCAGTTTGCTAAAGTATCGCTGTTGTAGTTCCCAACTTAAGGCTTCTCCACTACAAATCACTTGTTTGAGACTCTGACAATTCTCGACTCCGGGTTCTTGGAGAAAGACTTGCAGCATGGAGGGGACGAAATGAAGTGTTGTAATCTGTTGAGATTGGATGAGATTGACTAAGTAATGACTATCCTGATGTCCTCCCGGTTGAGCAACAATTAATCTCGCACCTGTGATTAAAGGCCAGAAGAATTCCCAAACCGAGACATCAAAGCTGAAGGGAGTTTTTTGTAGAATGCGGTCAGTTGTAGTTAAACCATAAGCTTCTTGCATCCACAACAAGCGGTTGACTACGCCTCGATGCAGGTTCATCGCCCCTTTGGGTTGTCCTGTGGAACCAGAGGTATAGATAACGTAAGCTAAGTTATCCGGGGTAACTTTTACCTGAAGATTGTCTGCTGGATAAGTTGAGAAATCGCTCTCTAAATCAACGATTTGGGCTGGATGTTGGGGTAAGCTTTCAATCAGATGAGATTGAGTTAACAAGACTTGGACTTGAGAGTCTTGTAACATGAACGCGAGTCTAGCTTTAGGATAAGTGGGGTCAAAGGGAACGTAAGCTGCACCGGCTTTGAGGATGGCTAAGAGTGCAATAACCATCTCTAGGGAACGTTCTGTAGATATCCCAACTAAGGTTTCGACTCCAACGCCGAGAGACTGGAGATGACGGGCGAGTTGATTGGCTTTAAGATTGAGTTGCCGATAGGTGAGAGAGTGGTTTTCAAAAACTACTGCAATAGCATCGGGAGTCTGTTCAACCTGTTGTTCTACCCAATGATGCAGACATCCTTGTTGAGGATAGTCTACCTGGGTGTTGTTCCATTCCACTAGAAGCTGATGCTGTTCTGCGGGAGTGAGGAGGGGGAGAGTTGCGATCGCGCGATCGGGATTGGCGATAATACCAGCAAGTAAGGTTTGGTATCCCTCCAGCATTCGGGTAATGGTCTGGGCGGTAAATAAATCGGTACGATATTGAGCGATCGCCATTAAGCCATCCTCGGTTTCCACCATCTCCAGCGTTAAGTCAAACCGCGCCGTTCCGGGATCGAAGGGTAAGCGACTGACTTCTACGCCTGGTAGCGACAGAGGCGTCATTGGCAGATTTTGCAACTGAAACAGGATTTGAAAGAGGGGCGTATGGCTGAGACTCCGTTCTAGGCGGAGTTCTTCTACTAATTGCTCAAAGGGTAAATCTTGGTGGGCGTAAGCCCCAAAAGCCACCTGGCGAACGCGGTTTAAGAGTTGGCGGAAACTGGGGTTTCCCGACAAGTCCGTCCGCATGACTAGGGTATTGACAAACAAGCCTATTAAGCTTTGCGTCTCGGCGCGATCGCGACCGGAAACCGTTGTCCCGACGGCAATATCCACCTGTTGCGTATAGCGGTAAAGCAGGGTTTGAAAGGCGGCTAGCAGCGTCACGAATAGGGTGACACCTGCTTTTTGGCTCAAAAGTTTCAAATCCTGGGACAGGGACGCAGAAAGCCGGAGAGACTGGGTAGCGCCGCTAGAAGTCAGCACGGCAGGGCGGGGGCGATCGCTGGGTAGAGTTAGCGTTGAATTTACCCCTGCTAGTTGCTGCTGCCAATAGGCGAGTTGCACTTCCCGTTTTTCGCCGCCAAAGGTTTGTTTTTGCCAAACCGCAAAGTCAGCATATTGAATGGGCAATTCCGGTAAGGCTGCACAGACATACAGGCGGCTGAGTTCCTGCATCAAAATCCCGATCGACCAGCCATCGGCAATAATGTGATGGATCGTCAGCAGCAAAACCCAGTCTGCGGAGTCGAGTTGCAGCAACAGGGCGCGTAATAGAGGCCCCTGGCTGAGGTTAAACGCAAATTGAGCCGCCGCGATCGCCTGCTGTTGCACCTGCCGTTCCCGTTCTTGGGGGGGTAGGGGTTGCAAGTCAATGACGGGTAGCGCCAGAGTCAGGTGAGGAAGTATTCTCTGTTGGGGTTGTCCATCCCGTTCTTGAAACACCGTGCGGAGGGCTTCGTGACGGGCGATCGCACGATTGAGGCTATCGCGCAACCTCCCGACATCCACAACCCCTCGCAAGCGATAGGCCTGGGGGATATTGTAGGTCGGGTTTTGCGGTTCCAACCGATCGAGCAGCCACAGCCGTTGCTGAGGGAAAGAAAGCGCTAACGGTTCTCCGGTGCGGGGTTGGGGCCCAATGGCGTTAGGTTTAACTTGTTTAAGCCGTTCGAGGAGAAGTTGGCGTTTTTCTGGCGACAAATTGGCAAGGCGTTGGTTAAGTTCGTGCATCAGATCCCCCCAGTTGTTGCAAGCAGGGCCTGTACCTCGTCTTCAGAGAGCATTTCAATCTCCGCTAAGGCTTGGTTCAGGAGTTGGCGATCGCTCCTGACGGCAAGCTGTTCGACGATCGTTTCCCCCAAAGCGGCGACTGTGGGCGCGTGGAAAAAGCTGGCGGGAGCAAGTTCGAGGTTAAAATTTTTGCTCAGTCGCGAGATCAACATCGTCGCCATCAGCGAGTCACCCCCCAACTCAAAAAAGTTATCCTCTACCCCCACAGGTTCAACCCCTAGCAATTGCTGAGATAGCTGGGCAATTTCGCTTTCCACGCCATTGCGGGGGGCCGTGTAGGGCGTCTCCAGGGGGGGACGAGGATGGGCGGGTTTTGCCGTCACCTGTGCCGTGAGTTGTGCCTGCCACGCCGTCACCTGTCGCGATCGCGCTTGCAGGGTGGCAAAGTCTTCCGGCGATACAATAATTTGAGCCATCGGGGGACTGCTTAAAATCCGCTCAAAGGCGGCAACCCCTTCCTGTACCGTCATTCCCTCCGTTGACCCGGCCATCATCCCCACCTGCCAGCGGCCCCAATTAATGGCACAGGCGGCCGGGTGGGTGCGGGCAAAGGCATCGAGGAAGGCATTGGCGGCGCAATAGTCCACCAAACCGGGAACGCCAACCATACTGTTCAGGGAAGAACAGCAGTAGAAGAAGTCGAGGGGGGCATCTTGTAACAGTTCGGCCAACAGGCGGGTTCCCGTCACCTTGGGGGCGAGGGTGCGATGCAGTTGTGCGGGCGCGAGGCGTTGAATTGTCCCGCCTCCAGGGATACCGGCGGCATGGATAACCCCGTGGATCGGGCCGAAGCGTTGCGTCGCTAGAGCGATCGCGGGTTGCAGTTGTTCGCGACAGGTAATATCTGCCTGTACGACTAGCACTTGGGCCCCTAATGCCTCTAAAACCGGGACTTTCTCAGCCGTTTTCGCCGTTCGTCCCACCAGAATTAACCGCGCTTGGACGGTACGGGCGAGATATTCCGCCAAGGCGAACCCAATACCCCCCAGTCCTCCAGTAATTAAATACACCCCTTGATGGCGCAACCGTTGGGGCGTTGTCGCCGTTAACCGCACGGGTTCGTAACTCGGCAGCCAGCGATGCGATCCGCGATAGGCAACAACTGGATCGCGGCTGTTGGAGGTGACTTCCGCCACCAGTTGGGCGATCGCTTCTGGGGAAGGCCACATGATATCGATGCTGCGACAGGTGATATTGGGGTATTCCAGGGGAATGACGTTACAAGCTGCCAGGGCGATCGCCTCTTCCGGTTCTCCCCGTTCTAACCCCGTCACCTCCTGCACTTGGTTAGACACCACCGTCAGCGTCAGGGGTTGGGTTATATTCGCCGCCCCCAGGGTTTGCACGAGGGCTAGCAGGTTCTCAACATGGGTCAGCGAGGGGTTGCTTAACCCCCAACCGTAGATAATTTGAGTGGGGCAACCTTTCTGTAACAGGGCGGGGTAGTCGGGATGGGGTGAGGATATGGCGATCGCCATTACCCCCCGCGCTTGCAACTGCTGGATGAATTCACTTCCCTCCGCACTCTCTGGCATCAGAACCCACACGCAACCGCTGGCGGCCGAACTTTGGGGCAAGAGCGATCGCTTCCAGGAAGGCAGATAAAACCAGTCTGAAATCTCCCTGTGTTGAAAGTTGCGGGGGTTTTGTCCCACCAAGGCTTGAAACTGGGGATGGGGTTCTAGCCAATAGCGCTGGCGTTCAAAGGGATAGGTGGGCAGCGGTACGCGAGAACGAGGAGTTGCGTAGAATTCAGACGGGTTAACCTCCACCCCCGCCAGCCACAGTTGGGCGACGGTATTGAGAATAAAGGCGCGATCCGAGTGCTGTTCTTGGGGATGGCGCAGTGTCGTCAAAATCATCTGAGAGGAGCTTTGCTGCTGGCTGAGGCGGCTTAACGTGCGACCGGGCCCCACTTCGATCAAAATCCGGTCTGGGTCTTTCAGCAGTTCGGCAGCGCCTTGGCTAAACTGTACGGAGTTGATTAAATGCTCTCCCCAGTAATGCGGATCGGTGGCTTGAGCGGCCGTAATCCAAGTTCCCGTAACATTGGAGAGGAAGGGAAAACGGGGCGGTTGTAGGGGCAACGTCCGCACCAATTCCACCAACGGCGCAACCGCATCGCCCATCAGGGGAGAATGGAAGGCATGGGAGGTTTGCAAGCACCGACAGCCTATCCCCGCTTGTTCTAACTGGTGTTGCAGGGCATCTATGGCGGCGAAGGTGCCAGAAACCACGCAATGCGTCGGGCTATTGTATGCCGCTAACCAGAGGTTTTCCCCTAATTCCAGCCGATCCGCCTGCTGTTGCACCGCTAGCATCGCCCCTGGCGGCTGTTGTTGCATCCAGTATCCCCGCTTGGCGACGAGGGTTAAGGCATCTTCAAAGGTAAACACCCCGGCTAGGGTGGCGGCGACATATTCGCCAATGCTATGTCCTAACGCGACATCGGGCACGACGCCCCAAGACATCCACAGTTGCGCTAGGGCATATTCCACTACAAATAGGGCGGGTTGGGCAATTGCCGTAGGCGTCAGTTGGTCTATTTCTGAGTAAAGCCGGGAACGCAAGTCTAAACCTAGATGCGGTTGTAGAACTTCGCAGCCGCGATCGATCCAATGGCGAACGGTGGGTTCGCTGTCGTAGAGTTCCCGCGCCATGTTCAGGTATTGAGAACCTTGTCCGGGAAACAGGAAGGCAATGGGGCGATCGCCCGTTTTACAATAACTGGAGGTGGGGGGATGGGTGAAGGCTGCGATCGCCTCTGCTACGGTTTGACAAACCACCGCCCGCCGATACTCTAAGGGACGGCGACCGAGATGTAAGGTATAGGCAACATCGGCTAAGTTGAGATCGGGATGCTGTTGCAGATGTTGGACTAAATTCGCAGTCGCTGTTTCTAAGGCGGTTTCGGTTTTGGCGGAGAGTCGCAGCACTTGCCCAGACTCTGCCGGAGGGGATGGCACTACAGGCGGCGCTTCTTCTAAAATAACGTGGGCGTTCGTACCCCCGATGCCAAAGGAACTCACCCCAGCGCGGCGCGGCGTTGCGTGGGCTTCCCAAGCCGAGAGTTGGGTATTGACATAGAAGGGACTGTTGGCAAAATCAATCTGGGGGTTGGGTTGCTGGAAGTGTAGGCTGGGGGGAATTTGTTGGTGTTGCAGGGCGAGAACGGTTTTAATTAACCCCGCTATTCCCGCCGCCGCGTCTAAATGGCCGATATTGGTTTTCACCGATCCAATGGCACAGAACCCCCGCTGAGAACTGCTAAAGGCTTGGGTTAAAGCGGCAATTTCAATTGGATCGCCTAAAGGGGTTCCCGTACCGTGGGTTTCAATATAGGTAAGGCTTTCGGGGGGAATTTCCGCGATCGCGATCGCCATCCGGATCGCCTGGGCTTGACTGTCGAGGCTGGGCGCGGTATAGCTAACTTTCAAGGCCCCATCGTTGTTAATCGCCGATCCGCGAATCACCGCTTGAATGCGATCGCGATCGTTCAAGGCATCTTCGAGGCGCTTCAAAACCACAATACCGACGCCTTCCCCGCCTACAGTACCTTTCGCAGCAGCATCAAAGGCGCGACAATGCCCATCAATTGAACCAATACCCCCCTCATGGTAAAAATAGCCCATTTTCCGAGCCGCGCTAATTGAAACGCCCCCGGCTAAGGCCATGTCGCACTCCCCATTTAACAGGCTTTGACAGGCTAAATGGACTGCGACTAGGGAAGTAGAACAAGCCGTTTGTACCGTATAACTCGGTCCTTTTAAGTTCAGCTTATACGCGACTCGCGTGGTTAGAAAATCCTTATCATTCCCAATCGCTAATTGATGCAAATCTACCGTATTTTTAAGCTGGGGATTCAAGCAGGCGTTGAGTAAATAACTGCTTAAACTCGAACCCGCAAAAACACCAATGGCTCCCGGATATCTGGGCGCGTCATATCCCGCATTTTCTAACGCTTCCCACGCAGATTCTAAAAAGAGGCGATGTTGCGGATCGGTAATTTCGGCTTCTCGCGGACTTAACCCAAACAAGCCCGCGTCAAACCCTTCCACTTCATCTAAAATTGCCCGCGCTTTCACAAAGTTAGGATCGCTCAAGGTAGCAGGATCGACGCCCGCTGCTTGCAGTTCTTCATCGCTAAAGAAAGTAATGGATTCTTTGCCGTTTTTTAAGTTCTGCCAAAAGGCCTCTAAATTTTGAGCTTGGGGGAATCGTCCCGCCATTCCGACAATTGCAATCGCGGTATCTGGTATTTCTAAGGAGGTTGGCAAATCGTTCATTGGGTTGAGCAGTTTGAAGGATAGAGGAAAGAGAGATTGAAGGTTATATATTTTTCAAGGATTTCATTTTCTGCAAGCGTTGTTTTTGTTTGGTTTTTTGAGTGGCTATTTTTTCGTTAGAAAGACTCGCTTGAGGTTTGCCTGGGGCTTGACAATCAATAGAATTAATGCATTGAGCTAGCATTTGCAACGTGGGATGTCTAAAGAGTTCAACAATGGGTAAATTGAGATTGAATTGAGCTTTGATATGACTATTTACCTCAATCAATAGAAGCGAATGTCCGCCCAGATCGAAGAAATTGTCTTGAACGCTAACCCGTTCAACCTGTAGAACTTTGCACCAAATCTGAGCAAGCTTAGATTCAATCTGATTTCGGGGTAAGATAATTTCGCTTTCGCTGTCGGGGCGAATTGAGGGAGGAAGTGGGAGCGATCGCCGATCGATTTTACCATTCGTACTCAGCGGCAAAGCAGCCAGCGAAACCCAACCCGAAGGAATCATATATTCGGGAAGTTTATCCATTAAAAAGTTTCGCAGTTCTGTCACATTAAGGCTAACTCCTGCATCCATCACCAAATAGGCAACTAGGCGCGGATAACCGGGCGTATCTTCGCGCAACAGCACAACCGATTCCTGAACCTCTGGATGCTGAAGTAAAGTTGCCTCAATTTCCCCTAATTCAATCCGCAATCCTCTCAGTTTGACCTGATGGTCGATTCTTCCTAAATATTCAATCTCTCCAGTTTCTACATATCTCGCCAAGTCTCCTGTTTTATATAGCTTCCCTGCCTTAAAGGGATTTGAGATAAACTTTTCAGCGGTTAATTCCGGTCGATTTAAGTATCCTCTGGCTAATCCCATTCCACCAATATGTAATTCTCCTGCTACGCCGATGGGGACGGGTTGTTGATGTTCGTCTAGAATATAAATCTCGGTATTAGCTATAGGTCTGCCAATCGGAACTTTCCCTAATTGACTGTCTGAATGACATTCCCAGAAGGTGACATCAATGGCGGCTTCAGTTGGGCCATAGAGATTATGCAGTTGGGCTTTCAGTTTGCTAAAGAAGCGCTGTTGTAATTCCCAACTTAAGGCTTCTCCACTACAAATCACTCGTTTGAGACTCTGGCAAGTCTCGACTCCGGTTTCTTGGAGAAAGACTTGCAGCATGGAGGGGACGAAATGCAAGGTAGTAATCTGTTGAGATTGGATGAGATTGACTAAGTAATGACTATCCTGATGTCCTCCGGGTTGGGCGACAATTAATCTAGCACCTGTGATTAAAGGCCAGAAGAATTCCCAAACCGAAACATCAAAGCTGAATGGGGTTTTCTGTAAAATTCGGTCATCAGAATGCAGTTGATACGCTTCTTGCATCCACAAGAGACGGTTAACAACTCCTCGATGCAAGTTCATCGCCCCTTTGGGTTGTCCTGTGGAACCAGAGGTATAGATAACGTAAGCTAAGTTATCCGGGGTAACTTTTACCTGAAGATTGTCTGCTGGATAAGTTGAGAAATCGCTCTCTAAATCAACGATTTGGGCTTGATGTTGGGGTAAGCTCTCAATCAGATGAGATTGAGTGAGCAAGACTTGGACTTGAGAGTCTTGCAACATGAACGCTAATCTAGCTTTAGGATAAGTCGGGTCGAAGGGAACGTAAGCCGCACCCGCTTTAAGGATGGCTAATAGGGCGATAACCATCTCTAGGGAACGTTCTGTACAGATTCCAACTAAGGTTTCTATCCCAACGCCGAGAGATTGGAGATGATGGGCGAGTTGATTGGCTTTAAGATTGAGTTGCCGATAGGTAAGAGAGTGGTTTTCAAAAACCACTGCAACAGCATCCGGGGTTTGTTCAACCTGTTGTTCTACCCAATGATGCAGACACCCCAGTTGAGGATAATCTACCTGGGTGTTGTTCCACTCCACCAAAAGCTGGTGCTGTTCTGCGGGAGACAGTAACGAGAAAGTTGAGAGACAAGCATCGGGCTGGGCAACCACTTCAGCGCATAATTGCTGTAAATGTCCTGCCATGCGGTCAATTGTCGCCGCTTGAAATAAATCCGTGTTGTACTCAAAACGCGCAACTAACCCTGTAGGCGTCTCTTCTAGAGAAACATTGAGATCGAACTTAGCATGATGGCTAGTCAACTCAACCGGACTTTGCTTTAAACCCGGCCATTCCATCGGGACATTCGCTGCATTCTGCAAGCTAAACATCACTTGGAACAGCGGCGCGTGGCTTAAATGACGTTCCGGCTTCAGAACTTCTACCAACTGTTCAAAAGGTAAATCTTGATGGGCATAAGCCCCCAGCGTTACCTCCCGTACCCGCGCCAGCAATTCCCGAAACGTTGGATTTCCCGATACATCCGTCCGCAATACCAGCGTATTGACAAAGAAACCAATCAACCCCTCAATCTCGGCGCGGTTGCGATTGGCAATCGGGGAACCGACTACAATATCCGTACTGCGAGTATAGCGGGATAGCAGCAGATTAAAGACCGCCAACAGCACCATAAATAACGTGCTGCCCGTTTGCTGGCTGAGAGTCTTGAGGGCGCGACTGAGTTCGAGAGAGAATGAGAGAACCCGTACTTTCCCCTGGTAGCGCTGCACCACCGGGCGCGGGAAGTCTGTCGGTAAGGCTAGCAGGCTACTCACTCCTGAGAGTTGCTGCTGCCAGTAAGCCAACTGGGAGGTGAGAACTTCCCCTTGCAACCATTGACGCTGCCAAACCGCAAAGTCTGCATACTGAATGGGCAATTCCGGTAAGGGAGAGGGTTGGTTTTGGCAGAAGGCGCGATACAGTACCGCCAATTCTTGCACCAAAATCCCCCGCGACCACCCATCCGAGGCAATATGGTGCATCGCCAGCAGCAGAATATGAGACTGTTCCCCCAGTTTCAGCACCTTCACCCGCAATAGGGGAGACTGGGTTAAGTCGAAGGGCGTTTGCGCCTCCTGTTCCAGATAGGACTGCACTTCAGTTTCCGAGAGTTCTATCTGGGGAATGGCTAGCGGTGCTTGCGGGGCGATAGTGGCAACCGGGCGTCCGTCAACGGTGTGAAAGGTGGTGCGGAGGCTTTCGTGGCGGCGGACAATTTCATTAAAGCTTTGGGTTAAGGCTTCCCGGTTTAACACTCCATCCAGGCGAACCGCCCCGCAAAGATTATAGGCGGTGCTGTGGGGTTCCAACTGAGCCAGGAACCACAACCGCTGCTGGGCAAAGGAGAGGGGAACGGTTGCGCCTCTAGAAGTAGGAATGAGGGGGAAATCCTGATAGTCTTGGGACGCTTGGGTAATCACTTGCGCCCATTGAGCCAAGGTGGGATTCTCAAAGAGGGTGCGTAGGGCAATCTCAACTGCAAAGACTTGGCGGACTTGGGAAATGACGCGCGTCGCTAGTAGGGAATGGCCGCCCAACTCAAAGAAGTTATCCTCTCGGCTAATTTCAGGAATTTGGAGAATTTCAGCCCAAATTCCCGCCAGCAACTCCTCGGTAGGGTTCGCCGGGGCAATTAGCAGCCGTTCCCCTAGAAAATGCTGCGGATCGGGGGCTGGCAGGGCTTGACGATCGACTTTGCCGCTTGGCGTGAGGGGGAGCTTGTCTAAGGGAATAAAGGCGCTTGGCACCATGTAGGCGGGGAGAAGCGGGCTTAAAAATTGTCGCAGTTCGGCAGGTTGAGTGGGGGTGACAACATAGGCGATTAGCTGCTGTTGTTCGGACTGAACTCGAACAACGGCGTCGTCAACCTGGGGATGCTGGCGCAGGGTGGTTTCAATTTCGGTTAACTCGATGCGGAAGCCGCGCAGCTTAATTTGATGGTCAATTCTGCCGAGGAATTCTAAGTTACCATCCCGACGGTAGCGAACGCGATCGCCTGTACGATAAAGGCGGGTTCCCGGTTGAAAGGGGTTGGGGATAAACCGTTCTGCGGTTAATTCGGGGCGGTTGAGATATCCCCGCGCAATGCCTCTTCCCCCAATATAAAGTTCTCCGGGAATGCCGATGGGGACGGGCTGCAACTGGGCATCTAGGACGTAGGTTTGGGCGTTCCGCACGGGTTTGCCGATGGGAACCCCGGTTACAGAGGGCGACAAGTCGCACAGCGTCGTGACAATGGTGGCTTCTGTGGGGCCGTAACTATTGACGAGGCGGATATCGGGGGAGGCGTACTGATGCCAGGTGGCGAGGGGTTCGGGGAGTGCGGCTTCGCCCCCAATAATGACGAGGCGCAGGCTATCGGGGAGGTTGAGGGCGGGTAACTCAGCGACTAGTTGATGCCAGAAGGCGGTGGGTAAGTCAAGGACGGTTATTTGCCACGCTTGGCAGGTTTGCAGGAATTGGGGGATGGAACTGAGCATTTCCTCGGTTCGCAATACCAGGGTTGCGCCTTGGAGGAGGGTAGGAAAGATTTCTTCAGCGGCAGCATCGAAGCTAATGGAGGCAAATTGGAGAACGCGCTCGCCCCTGGCAATCTGGTAAGCTGCGATCGCGGCTTCGGTATAATTCGCCAGAGAGTGTCGTTCGATGGCGACGCCTTTGGGTTTGCCCGTGGAACCGGAGGTGTAGATAATATAGGCGAGGTGGCTAGCGGTTGCCCGGTTTTCAAGGTTATCTGAGGCTTGCGTAGCAATAACCGACCCTTCGGTATCTAAACAGAGATAATGTAGGTGTTCCGCCGGTAGCTGGTTAACAATATCGGTTTGCGTCAAAACCAGCGAAATCTGAGCGTCCGATAAGATAAAGCTGAGGCGTTCCGTGGGGTAGGCAGGATCGAGGGGAACGTAAGCCCCGCCCGCTTTGAGAATAGCCAGAATTGCGATAATTTGTAGAGGCGATCGCCCTAAGCACACCCCCACTAAAGTATCGGGTTTGACCCCCAACTGTTGCAAGTAACGGGCGAGTTGATTGGTTTTGGCGTTTAATTCCCCATAGGTAAGTTTTCCTTCCCCACTCTCGATGGCGACAGCATCGGGCTTGGCTGCCACTTGGGCGGTAAATTGTTGTAAAAGACAGCCCACAGGGGTAACAGGGGGCGGGTTCCAAGCGATGAGTTGTTGCTGTTCTGTGGAGGTTAACAGCGGTAAATGGGAGATGCAAGCGTCAGGATCGGCGACAATGGCAGCGAGTAAGGTTTGCCAATGCGCGATCGCCCTCACAATCGTTTCGCGATCGAACAAATCGGTATTATATTCAACCTTACCGCGAATTTCCGTTCGCTCTTCAATCAGATCCAGCGTTAAATCGAACTGCGAGGTTTCTGTATCTACCCGCGCGTGGTGAACCTCCAAACCCGGTAACTGAATATCCGCCACCGAAATCGCATTTTGCAAAACAAACATCACCTGAAATAGGGGCGAATAACCGGGATCTCGCGGCAGTTGCAGCGCTTCCACCAACTTTTCAAACGGTAAATTCTGGTGGGCATAAGCCCCCAATGTCACCTGGCGCACTCGCCCTAAGAGTTCCCGAAAACTCGGATCTCCCGATAAGTCCGTTCGCAATACCAAAGGATTAATAAAAAACCCAATTAACCCTTCCAACTCCACGCGGTTGCGGTTGGCGACAGGCGTTCCCACCACAAGATCGGTTTGTCCGCTATAACGATAGAGCAGCACCTTAAACGCCGCTAGCAATGTCATAAATAGCGTCGCGCCCATTTGCTGGCTAAAGGCTTTCAGCGCTGCGGTTAGCGACGCCGAGAGAACCACCGCCTCAGTCGTTCCCCGGTAGGTTTGCACTCCCTGGCGCGGGCGGTCTGCGGGCAATGTTAATCTAGCGGGTGCGCCTTGTAATTGCTGCTGCCAATAGGCAAGTTCTGTAGCGAGGAAGGTTGCATTTAACGTTTGCTGCTGCCAAACGGCATAATCTGCATATTGAATCGGTAGCGGCGGTAATGCTGGCGGTTGTCCCTGGCTAAAGGCAGCATACAGCAGGTTTAACTCGCGAAATAGCACCCCCATCGACCAACCATCAGAAACCAGGTGATGCATTACCAGCAGCAAGAGATATTCAGATTCGCCTGTTTGCCATAACTGGAGGCGAAACGGCACCTCAGCCTCTAGATGGAACGGTTGATGCACCGCTTGCTGAATTTGTCGTTCCACCTCATCAGGGGAGGCGGGAATGGCTTGCAGAGTCAAGGGAACCCTAGGGGCAATCTCTTGCACGGGAATTCCCCCCCTTTCCGGTAGCGTCGTTCGCAAAATCTCGTGACGCTGAATAATTGCCTGCAAGCTGCGTTCCAAACCCGCCACCGAGAGAGAACCGCGAATGGTTAATTGCACTGCCAAGTTAGAAAGGGCGCTGTCTCCCTCCCGTTGGGCGAGGAACCAACCCCGCTGTTGGGCAAACGACAGGGGTAGCGGCGCATTTCTGGGGGTGGGAGAAATGGGGGCTGACTGTTGCAAGCGGGCGATCGCTTCTTGTTTGCGATCGCGCAATTGCTGTTTCAGTTCTGCCGTCAGCACGCCTTCTGGGGCGCTGTAGCGCAACTTGTCGCCCTCGACCCAAATTTTGACCTGAAGTTGAGAAAGACGGGTTAAAAGCGCTTCTAAGCTGTTCATAGTTCGCCCTCCTCATAAGCTAGGGCGGCGGTTAGGGTCAAGGGTTGCAGTTGCTGGTTCAGGGAACGCACGGTTTCGAGATATTCCGCTAACCCGGCAATGGTGGGGGTTTCAAACAGTTGTTGAATGGGGAGTTTGATTTGAGTTTGCGCCTCTGTCTGCGAAATCGATCGCGTGGCTAGCAGCGAGTCGCCGTTGAGTTCAAAGAAGTTATCGCAAACGCCGATAGGCTGAATGCCTAGCAAGTCTTCCCAGAGGCGAACTAACAATTCCTCTAAGGGAGTGCGGGGGGCAAGGTAGGAAGCCGGGAGTTGGGTTCTAACATGCAACGGCGGCTTTTCTGGCGGTTGCACGGTAAAAGCTTGGCGCAGGCGCGTCTTTAAATCTGTGGTAGAAACAATAACCCGATCCATCTCAGCCTGAGATAGGATGCGTTGCAGGGCGTCTAACCCTTCTTCCGGGGTGAGGGCAAATTCTGCCAAACTAGAAGTGACGCTTCCCTGCCAAATATCCCAATTCACGACGATCCAAGGGAAACGGGCATTGCGGTTTTGCTGGCACGCCCAAGCATCCATATATAAGTTAGCCGCACTATAGGCCGCTGTCCCCCATCCTCCCAATACGCTAGAAAGGGAAGAACACAGCAAGCAGAAATCGAGGGGTTTATCTTGCAATAGGGTTTGCAGCACTTCTAGTCCCTGAATTTTGGGACGAAAATGCGGTTCTACCGCCGCTTCATCAATTTGGGGAATCGGACAAAATAGACCATCGCCAACCTTACCTGCCGCGTGAATAACGCCATTGAGAGTACCAAAGCGCGTTTCGGCTTGTTGCACGACTTGGCGCATCTGTTCCAGGTTCGCCACATCCGCCCGCAAAATTAATACTTCTGCACCCGCTGCTTCTAGGGTGTGGAGGGTTTCGGTTTGACTGGGGTTCAGGCAGTCGCCAGAGCGTCCCGTTAGAATTAATTTGGCTTGATACGTCTGGGCGAGGAATTGCGCGATCGCGCTGCCAATCCGACCTAAGCCACCGATAATCAGGTAAACTCCCCCTTGTCGCCAGCGAGAATATTCAACGCTGTTATCCGTCAGTTCAATCGGTTCAAACCGTTGCACCCAGCGATATTGCTGGCGATAGGCGACGATGCGTTCGGTAGAGTCGCGATCCAGTTCTGCCCGTAATTGCTGCACCTGTTTAGCAGTCAGTTCTCCCTCTTCGAGATCCAGGCTGCGGCAGTGCAGATTGGGATATTCTTGGGAAATTACCTGAACTGCCCCCAGTAGCGTGGCTTTCACTGGGGCTAAGGCTTCGGTTCCCATAACATCCTGCAACCCATTGGAAACCACTAACAAAGATAATTTCGGTCGATCTCCCAATGCCTGCGCTAAATGCAGCAAGCTATAGAAACCGAGAGTTTGCGCCCTCTCAAAGTCGAGATCGGCTTGGGTATAATTCCATAAATGCAAAATCTGAGTCGGAAATTGCCCCAAGCGGGAAAGGTGCGCCAGTAAGGTGACATAATCTTCTCGATGATGGGGATTCAGGGTATAGGTGAATTCATCAAGTTGAGCAAATTCTGAGCCAACTTTGACGACAATCCGATTGGATAATGGTTCTAAAAGGCGATCGCCAAATCCTGCCTCATCGACAAACACCAACACCCAACCCGAAGGTTCTGAGGGAGAAGGCAGAAAGCTAGACCGCTGCCAGGAAGGAAGATAGAACCATTGCCCAATCTCCCGCTTTTTCACTAAACGGGTTGGAGTTGCCTCAGCGGGCGGATCGATCCAATAGCGCTGGCGTTCAAAGGGATAGCTGGGAAGCGGTACCCGGCGGCGCGTCTCCTCCCGGTGGAAGCCCTGCCAATCTACGCGAACGCCAGCCAGCCACAGTTTGCCCAATGTATTTAAGATAAAGCCAATTTCTGATTGCGGCTCCTTGGGATGGGGCAGCGAGGGCAGAACGGTACGTTGGGGGGCTTGTTGCTTCACGAGGGTGGTTAAGGTGCGTCCCGGCCCCACTTCCAAGAATAGGGAGGGCGAGTCTGCCAATAACTCCGCAATTCCCGGCGCAAATTGCACCCCCTGGCGCAGGTGTTGTCCCCAGTAATGCGGATCGGTGGCTTGCTGCGCGGTTAACCAGGTGCCAGTGACATTGGAAATTAGGGGAATTTGCGGCGCGTTTAAAGTAACTTGGCGAACGCACTCTGCAAACGGTGCAACGATCTCATCCATCATCGCTGAGTGGAAGGCGTGGGAAGTCTGCAAGCGCCGCGTCGAAATATCCTGTTGGGCAAGTTGGGCGGCAAATTGGGCAATCTCTGCCTCCGGGCCAGAAATCACGCAGGCTTTGGGGCTGTTACTGGCGGCAACAGAGAGTTGACCGGGCAGCATGGGGTGGATCTCGTCCGCTGCCAAACTCACCGCTAGCATCGCGCCTGGGGGCTGCTGCTGCATCAATTGACCGCGCCGGGTGACGAGGGTGAGCGCGTCTTCTAAGCTAAAGACTCCGGCTAGCGTGGCGGCGACATATTCCCCAATACTATGACCGATCAGGGCAGCCGGTTGAATGCCCCAAGACATCCACAATTGAGCCAAGGCGTATTCAACCACAAATAAGGCAGGTTGAGCAATGGCGGTTTGTTGCAGGGGTTCAGCCGCGTCTGAGTAGAGCCGGGAACGCAAGTCTAAGCCACAATGAGATTGGAGGAAAGAGAAAGCGCGATCGCAAGTTTCCCGAAAAATGCCTTCTTTCTCGTAGAGTTCTCGCCCCATGTTGACGTACTGCGAACCCTGTCCGGTAAACATGAAGACGACACTAGGGTTGGAGTCTGCACAGCCCGTTGTCAGCGATCCTAACTGTTGGATGGCGTCCGCCTGGTTGGAAACAACGGCGAACCGGCGATACTCAAAGGCGCGGCGGCCTAAATGCAGAGTATAGGCAACATCGGCTAAATCTAAGTCGGGTTGCTGGTGCAGGTATTCCCCTAAATTTGCCGTCGCCTGTTCTAAAGCCGCCTCTGTTTTAGCGGAAAGCGCGAGTAACTGCCAGGATCGAGAAGGACTGACTGGGGATAATTCCGGCGCTTCTTCTAAAACGGCGTGAACGTTGGTTCCGCCAAAGCCAAAGGAACTCACCCCAGCGCGACGCGGGAAAGCGCCAGCCGCCCAAGGGGTAAGTTGGGTATTGACGTAAAATGGACTGTTGGCAAAGTCAATTTGCGGGTTCGGCGTCTCAAAGTTGAGGCTGGGGGGTAAAACCTTTTCGTGGAGGGCGAGGGCGGTTTTGATTAAACCCACAATTCCAGCGGCGGCGTCTAAATGTCCGACATTGGTTTTGACGGAACCAATAGCACAAAATTGGGTTTGCGAGGTGCCAAACGCCGCCGTCATTGCTGCAACTTCAATCGGATCGCCTAAAGGGGTTCCGGTTCCGTGGGCTTCTAGGTAGGTAATGGTTTCCGGTTCCACTTCCGCCATCAAATGCGCGGCTTGGATGGCGCGGGTTTGTCCGAGTTGGCTGGGGGCGGTGTACCCGACTTTTTGGGAACCGTCGTTATCGATCGCAGACCCTTTAATGACAGCATAGATGCGATCGCGATCGTTCAACGCCTCTTCTAAGCGCTTCAACACCACAACCCCAACCCCATTCCCCCCAACGGTTCCATTCGCCCGCGCGTCAAAGGCGCGACATTCGCCATCGGGTGAAATAATCCCTTCTGGGGAAAGGGTGCGTTCGTTTTGGGGAACTTTGATGGAAACGCCCGCCGCTAGTGCCATGTCGCATTCCCCGCTTAACAAGCTTTGGCAGGCTAAATGCACCGCCACCAGAGAACTCGAACACGCCGTTCCCACGCTGATACTCGGTCCTGTCAGATTTAACTTATAGGAAACCCGCGTTGGGACGTAATCTTTATCGGTGGAAATCAGGGTTTGTAAAAAGCCTTGGGATTCGACTAAGCCAGGATGGGGATAGAGATTATGGAATAGGTACGTTCCCATCCCCACTCCGGCATAAACGCCAATCAATTTTTCAGTTTGTTCGCTATCATATCCCGCATTCTCTAAGGCTTCCCAAGCACATTCGAGAAATAGGCGATGCTGCGGGTCGAGTATTTCGGCTTCTCTGGGACTAAAGCCGAAGAAATTAGCGTCAAATTGGTCAATATTTTCTAAAATTGCCCCAAATTTTTGAGAATTCTGGCTAAACGGTTTAATAAGTCGTTCGCCCGCTTTAATCTTTTGCCAAAAGTCATCCAATTTTTGACTTTCAGGAAAGCGTCCTGACAGTCCAATAATGGCAATTTCTAATCCGGTTCTGGGAAAATTCATTGTACTAAAATTAATATTTTTAGGCTCTCTTTCCAATGAAAAAGAGGTGAGCAAGGAACTGCTATTGCTTGGATATTCGGGATTGTGCGAATCTTTTCTGAAGCCGACTTTTACCTTGAAGAATTTGCTGCTCTCGTCCTGAACTTGGCTCTGAAGCAGAAAAACTAGAATCCGCGCTGAGATATTGAACTAAGGCTCGCGTTGTCGGGTACTTAAACAAATCCATTAATGTCAGACATTGTACTCGATCGGGTAACAACTCTGACAGCTTGCGATAAATCTTGGTGAGCAATAAAGAATTACCGCCCAAATCAAAGAAGTTATCATTAATTCCCACCTTTTCAACCCCCAAAGCAGCTTGAACGGCTTCAACCACTTGGCGTTCTAAATCGCTTTTAGGAGCAACATAGTAAGCTTCCACTTTATGAACTTCAGCATTCTGTTGTGCTAGCCGTCGTCGGTCGATTTTGCCATTGGCAGATAGGGGGAAAGCTTCTAACACAGAAAACCCCGAAGGTATCATATAATCGGGTAATTTTTGCTTCAAAAAATCGCTTAACTCCGCTAAATTGAGCAACGATTTTGCCTGGGGAATGAGATAAGCCACCAAACGCGCTTGACGCGACGACTCGCCCATCGCCATCACCACCGCCGCCCGAACTGCGGGATGTTGCAGCAACGCCGCTTCCACCTCCCCGGCTTCAATGCGGTAGCCGCGAATTTTAATCTGAAAATCTGCCCGCCCTAAAAACTCAATATTGCCATCGGGTAGATATCGCCCCACATCGCCCGTCCGATACAGGCGTTCCCCCGTGCGGGGATGGGTGATGAAACTGGCTTGCGTCTTTTCTGGGTTGCGCCAATAGCCCTTAGCCACTTGCACTCCCGCGCAGTACATCTCGCCGGGAACCCAAACCGGGCAATCTGCCAACGCCGAATTCAAGATATAGTATTTAGAATTGGCCATCGGTTTGCCATAGGGAATGCTCTTCCAACTGGGGTCAACCGCCGTCACAAGATAGCCAATATTCCAAACGGTCGTTTCTGTAGGCCCGCCAATACTCAGCACTTGCACGTTAGGCGCTAACGCTTGGATGCGGTTGGGCAAACTCACCGGCAGCCAGTCGCCGCCTAAAATAGCTAATCGTAAATGAGGTAAAGAAGCCTCAGCGCCCTCCACCAGCATTTCCATCATCGGCGGGACAGAATTCCATAGGGTAATGGGTTCGCGTTGCAACCACTCCGCCCAATGGTGGGGATCTTTCACCTGACTGGCATCAGGGAGAACCAACGTCCCGCCAGCACTCAGCAAGCCAAAAATATCGTAAACCGAGAGGTCGTGATTGAGTGCCGTCACCCCTAAAATCGCATCCTGGCAACCCACCTGAAACTGCTGGTTAGTATAAACCACCAGATTCGCGACATTGCGATGGGTAATCATCACGCCCTTGGGCAAACCCGTAGACCCTGATGTATAGATAATGTAGGCAAGGTCATCTGGAGTTTGGATGGGGGATAAAGGCGTTGTGCTTTCTGAGGCGCAGTCTTCCACGCACAGGCGCGTCACCCCTGGGGGAACTTCCAGACTATCTTTAAGGTGAGTTTGGGTGAGAATAATCTGGGCGTTGCTATTTTCTAACAGATAGTAGAGGCGATCGCGCGGTAAGCTGGGATCGATCGGCACGTATGCCCCACCCGCCGTTAAAATCCCAAAAACAGCCACCACCTGTTCCCATCCCTTCTCCATCACTACGGCGACTGGATGGTTCGGCGCAACCCCAAGCCGACGCAAGCGATGGCCGACTTGTTGAGCCAAGTCATACAATTGTTGATAGGTTAACGTCCGCTGAACCGAAACCACGGCGCGATGCTGCGGTTGCACTGCTACCTGTTGGGCAAATAACACCTGTAGCAAGGCATCTGAAATGGGGGCGTCTGTCGCATTCGCCGCTTCCCGTTGGGCAAGTTGATCCGGGGAAAGTAATCGGCGCGTGGGGTTTGTCCAAACTAACTCTGAAGTCGCGAGTTGTTGCAACAACCGATGATAGGCGCTAAACATCGCCTCAATTAACCCTTCCGGGAACAGTTCCGCCACCACATCCCAGTTAAACGTCAGCGTCCCTTTTTCTTCCCAAACTTGAATATCCATCCAGGCTTGCGAGGCTTGGCTAATGCCATACACCATCTCGCCAAAGTGACTAAAGGTGAGGGTTTCTTGTCCTAGGGAATTGAAACCAATGGTACTGGTAAACACGATGGGCATAGCGCTAGGGGCGCTTCCCCGACGGCGGGCGAGTTCTCGGACGACTCGCACCCCGCTAAAATGGCGGTGTTCTAAGTCGCGCCACAATTGTTGCTGCAAGCGGATGGCGCGTTGCTGAAACGGTTCGGCTTGGCTGTTGTCAACGGCGAGGAGGGTGACAGAGGTGAAATCCCCTAGCAGATCGTTGACTTGGGGGTGGAGGGGTAGGCGATTAAACAGCGCCAGATTGATCGTGAATTGCGGATTCTTGCCCCACAATGTCAGAATTTCAGCAAAAGCCGCCAAAAGTACCCCCGATGGGGTTAAACCCGCTTGAGAGGCACGCTGTTTAAGTTGCGCCCAAAGCGTTGATTCTAGTTTGGCTTCATAGCGTTGGGTGCGGTGGTGTTGCAATTCTTGGGGCGTTTTCGCCAGGGGTAAGTCTGGGGCGGGGGGTAAGCTATCGAGGCGACTCAGCCAGTAGTGTTGCGATCGCGTAAACTCCTCAGTTTCCTGCAACCCTTGCAAAGCCAACACATAATCTCGGAAAGATAACTCTAGCGCGGGTAAACTCGCCTGGGGATTTTGATACAGCAAAAACCACTCATCGAACAGGCGAAATAGACTCCAAGCATCAAACACTTGCAAGTCATAACTAATATGCAAGCGCACCCGCCCCCCATCAAGGCGCGTGGCGCTAAACTCAAATAAAGGCCAGCGATCGGCCGGGACGACTTGGTGAGAAAGGCGATCGCGAATAGCGCTTAATTTCTCTGTTGCCGTTGCCGCATCCACGCCCCGCAAGTCTACAATCGACATTTGATAGGGCGGTACTTCCGATAACACCTGTTGCTGTCCGTCGGGAAGCACGATCGCCCGTAACATATCATGGCGCTGGATCAGTTGTTGCAAAGCCCAATTCAAGCGGTCTAAATCGAGATCCTCGCCCTCAATTTCGTAGTAACCATGATTGGCAACATCACCCAGTTCTAACACGCCGCTGCGCCCGACCCAAAACGCATATTGCATATCCGTCAAAGGGAACGGTTCGTAACGCAACTGCGGCTGCGGCACAATAGCGGGTAAGTTGCTCTTCTCCTGTTTTTGTCGCAATAGAGCCAGAATTTCAGATTTATAATGGCCTAGCCAGTGACGCAATTCTGGAGTAATTGCCCCTTTGGGTGCATTAATCTCTAAGCTATTCTCTTGGGCCGCGAGTTTAACGCCTTGGTTTGCTAAGGTATCCAGGAGTAGATGCAGTTCCATTATTTAGTGCTGAGTGTAAAGTGCTGAGTGCTGAGTGAAGAAGGGAGTTGGGAGTTGGGAGTTGGGGGTTGGGGAAGAGGGGAGTTGGGAGTTGGGAGTTGGGGGTTGGGGAAGAGGGGAGTTGGGAGTGCGGAGTTGGGGG
>NZ_MJGC01000031.1 GCF_001746915.1 Desertifilum tharense IPPAS B-1220 | reverse complement strand
TAGACTTCCTGCATGAATAACAAAATGATGTGACAGTTCACGATGGCAACGAGGTAAAGTCAGGTAGACTTTGACTAAAACGAAGCCCAAAGCAGCTATGCGATATCACCAGTTAGAGCATCTATCTCATCGGGAGTTTAAACGATTGTGTGGTGTAAGCCGTGGCACATTTAGGGCAATGGTTGAGGAGTTGCGTCCACATCTAGACAGGCGAGGACAACGAGGTGGACAAGCCAAACTCAGTGTCGAAGACCAATTGCTGGTAGCGTTGGAATATTGGCGCGAGTATCGCACTCAGTTTCACATCGGGGTAAGCTGGGGATTACACGAAACGACAGTGGGACGGATTGTCCGCAAAGTTGAAGATGTCCTGATCAAGTGTGGTAAGTTTCGGCTACCGGGGAATAGACAGCTATACCAACCGGGGTGGGAGTGGAAAGTGATGGTAGTGGATGTGGGTGAGGTAGAGATTGAACGCCCCCAAAAAAACAGAAACGTTACTACAGCGGCAAGCAGAAGTGCCACACGCTGAAAGCGCAACTGTTAGTAGAGTTTGAAACCGGACAAGTTATTTGTACTGCTGTTGATACAGGCAGGACGCATGACTTTAAACTGCTCAAGCGCAGTCGTCTGCCGTTAAAGCGATCGCAATTATGTTTAGCTGACCGAGGCTATCAAGGGTTTGCCAAACTTCATACTGGTGCTTGTATTCCGACCAAGAAGCGACGTAAGCAACCCTTGCCAGCAGAGGAAAAACAACACAATCAGGCATTAGCGCGATTGCGAGTGCGAGTTGAGCATGTGATTCGGCGCTTCAAAATTTTTCGGATCTTTTCAGGACGTTATCGTAACCGTAGAAGGCGATTTGGCTTGCGCTTGAACTTGATTGCTGGTTTGCTCAACTATGAACTGACCCATGTCTCATGATTCATGCAGGAGGTCTA
>NZ_MJGC01000030.1 GCF_001746915.1 Desertifilum tharense IPPAS B-1220 | reverse complement strand
TATAGCAATCCTAAGTCAGTTATGAGAATATAGAGAGGATAAGATCAAACTGAAACCTGCTCCATGCTAGAAGATCTCAATTCCTACATCCAATCCAACCCCGATTCCCGTGAACTTAAACGGGCTGTAGCCGTCCAGATGTTTCTCAAAGGATTCAAACACCGGGAGATCGGCGAGAGTTTAGGAGTCAGTTCAGGGTTTATTAGTAAATGGACTCAGCGTTATGAACAATCAGGGGTTTCAGGCTTGAAATTGGGCTATTCTGGCTCGAACGGGTATCTTGCGCCTGAGCAACGCCAGGATGTAATTGCCTGGTTGAAGCTCAAGAACTACTGGAATCTCACCGAACTGCAACAGCACATTGAGCAGAAATATGAGGTGGTATTTAACTCTAAGCAAAGTTACTACACCTTATTTGAGCAGGCGGGGATTAGCTGGAAGAAAACACAAAAGCGTAATCCCAAGGCAGACCCTGAGTTGGTAGAGAAAAAAACAGCAGATTCGCGCTTGGTTGGAAGCGCATCGGCATGAAATTGGCTGTAGGAAGTTGGTGGTTTTGTTCTCTGATGAGTGCCATCTGTTATGGGGAGATGTTTGTGGGTATGTCTGGGGTAAAACGGACGAACGTATTGAAGTTCCAATGACAAATGAGCGGAGCAAGCAGACGTACTACGGTGCTGTAGACCTTTATACTCAACAGTGCCTAATTCAAGCAGTTGAGAAGGGCAATTCCGAGAACACGATTGCCTTTCTCAAGTATTTGCTCAACCAATATCCTGACAGCCGTATTGCCCTGATTTGGGATGGAGCAACTTATCATCGCTCTCAGAAAGTCAAAGATTATCTTAAGTCAGTTAATCAAGGACTAGATGAACCCCATTGGAAACTGACTTGTATTCGCTTTGCTCCCAATGATCCCAGACAGAATCCCATTGAAGATATTTGGTTGCAAGCCAAGCGATTCATTCGAGAGTACTATCATTTGTGTACATCGTTTAATGTGGCTAAGTTCTTATTTGAGTTTGCTACCCACCGTCAAATCTTTGATTTTTCAAAACTTTTTACCTACGGCTGCTTCTCATAACTGATTTGGGATTGCTATA
>NZ_MJGC01000029.1 GCF_001746915.1 Desertifilum tharense IPPAS B-1220 | reverse complement strand
TATAGCAATCCGGTTTGATTTTTGAAGAAAATGAGGGAGGATACAGAGGTTGAGTCGTACCAAGGTTACTTCGGTGGTCAATACCTCGTCCCAAACCGCAATAGAAGAATTACAAGGATTTATTGCTGGTAATCCGGATGCCCGTGAAATGCGAAAGGCCTTAGCGCTAAAGCTGGTGTATCAGGGGTATAGCTATGAAGCCATCAGCCAAATCCTGGATGTCTCAATTGGCTCGATTAGTGGCTGGAAACAAGCCTATGAACGCGAAGGGCTTTTAGGCTTACGGCTGAAGCACAAAGGTCGCATCAGCTACTTGAGTCCTGAGCAACGCGAAGCGGTGGTGCAGTGGTTACAAACCAAAGACCGATGGGAAGTGGGCGAACTGGAGTATCACTTGGTCGAGCAGTATGATGTGGTCTACGAATCCAAACAAAGCTACTACGACCTGTTTGAGGCGGCCGGGATCAGTTGGAAAAAAACCACCCAGGTAAATCCGAAAGCCGACCCCCAAGCCGTTGAGGAAAAAAAACTGAAATTCGCCGGTTACTGGCAAGTTACCGAGAGCAAATTGAAAACCGAACAGTGCGAGTCCTGATGCTGGATGAGTGTCATTTACTTTGGGGAGACCTCAGCGGCTATGTGTGGGGGAGAACTGACGAGGCGATTGGGGTGTCGGTGGTGAATGAACGGCAAAAACAGACCTACTATGGCGCGGTGGACTATCTTAGCGGTGAGGTTCTACTCAAAGCATTTGACGCAGGTAATTCGGACAATACCGTTAACTATCTGCGCTATTTACAGCAACAGTCGCCCGACCAACGGTTACTGGTATTGTGGGATGGAGCCAGTTACCATCGCTGTGAGGTTGTGCGGAAGTTTTTGGCTCAAGTGAATGGGGAGAAACCGGAGCCAGAGTGGCAGATTCATTGTGTTTGCTTTGCCCCACACTGTCCACAGCAAAATCCGATCGAGGATATCTGGTTAGCCACGAAGACGTGGGTTCGCCGCTTTTGCGGCTTAGCCCAGTCGTTTACTCGGCTCAAGTGGCTATTTGAGTGGTTTGTGCAAAACACAACCTTTGATTTCCCCAAACTTTACATGTACGGAGAGTTTTCAGTAATCAAATAGGATTCCTATA
>NZ_MJGC01000028.1 GCF_001746915.1 Desertifilum tharense IPPAS B-1220 | reverse complement strand
TAAGTAGGTGGTCTTAATTAAGTGTAAAATAGAAAAAGTAGTTATCCAGGTGCGATCGCTTTATGCCAGCTCGCTTAAAAATTCGGCTAACTGAGCCGGAAGAGGAAGAACTCTCAAAGTTAACTTACAATCTCAACATTCCAGAAAGAACTCGAAAAAGAGCAGAAGTCATACGCTTAAATGCATTAGGTTGGAGTGTTAATCAAATTGCTTCATGGATGAATTGGGCACCAAATACGGTTAGGAGAACAATTCAAAGATGGATACTTCAAGGTTATGAAGGGTTAGAAGATATTCGGCGTTCGGGAAGAAAAAGAACTTGGAAACAAGAAGATATAGAATATCTCGAAGATTGTTGTGATAGTCAACCCAGAACTTATAACAGCAAGCAATTATCTGTAATTCTTAAGAATGAACGTCAAGTTGAATTAAGTCCTGAGAGAATCCGAAAGATTCTCAAAAAAAGGGCAGAAAATGGAAACGAACAAAAGTCAGTCCAAGACCTCACCCGAACCCCAAGCATAAAGCAGCAAAGAAAGCAGATTTAGAGATGTTACGTCATGAAGAAGCAACAGGTACGTTACGGCTGAAATATTTAGATGAAGCTGGTTTTAGCCTTTGGAGTTCCGGAGGTTACAGTTATCTAAAAGTGGGAAAACAGAAATCAATTCCTCAAAGTAAAAAGCGAGGAAAGCGGCTGAATATTCTCGGAATATACGAAGCCAAAAAAAGTTTCAACTATGCCTTGGCTTTAGGAAGTTTCAAGAAAGATAGTTTGATTAAAATTTTGGATGTAGAAGCCCAAGAAGCCGAAAAATATCTAGCAAAAAGAGGAATGAATACAGTGATTATACTTGATAATTACTCAGTCCACAAAAGTCATCAAGTTAAAGCTAAAGAAAAAGCGTGGCAAGCTCAAGGTTTGTATTTATTCTTTCTACCAACTTATAGTCCAGAACTGAATCTAATAGAAGGAGAGTGGCATCAAATTAAAGCTCATGAAATATCGGGCAGAATGTTTGAAGACGAGTACGATCTTGCCTTGGCAGTTAAGGAAAGTTTGAACAACAGAAGTGAGAAAGTAGGCTATCATCTCCAGCAATTTAATCTTAATTCCATTTCTCTAAATGTAGGGAAATAATGCGATCTCGTTTTTAACGTTTAATTAGACCTATCTACTTA
>NZ_MJGC01000027.1 GCF_001746915.1 Desertifilum tharense IPPAS B-1220 | reverse complement strand
CTGACAGGTGTAGGTATTTTACGATTAGGAGGAGTTAGAGTGATAAAAAGCATCAACCGGGGAGGGAGGCAAAGTCTTCCACCTGGAAAGATGAATCGACAGACCGTTAAGTACATCAGCAATCAGAGCGATCAAGCCCAGAAGGAAACCTGAAATTTGACGGAGCGGCTTTGGGTTGAGTGGCTGAGAAAAAACGATATGCTTGTCAGGCAGTTGTTGATAGTCTGGGGGAGTAGATTGATTTTCCGCTTCGCCACCCAGTATAACCATCCATAAGGTTGCCACAGCCAGCGCTAACCACAGACGTTCAGCACGTTGGGGTGAGAGCAAACGGGTGTTGTGCCATTGCCAGCCATCAGATTTGAGATCGCGGTAGACACATTCGGTTGAAGCCCGTAAACCGTACCATAAAGCATCAGCTTGGTTGGGTTCAAGGTCAGTGAGAATTAACCAAGGGTCTTTGTAACCGAGATCCCAACGTGCCAAAAGAGTACATTTGAGGGGGTGAGTCTTGAAGCAAACAACTTGAGCTGACCTTGATTGCCCAGGTGTGTTGACCACCCCAGCCAGCTGTGTCCAAGTCGTGGAGGGGGGGATTTGTAGGTGTCCTTGATGATTAATACGTAACAAGGGATGCCAGCCAGCGCTCACAATCAATTCATAGAGCCAAGGAGCATACAGCCCTCGGTCGCCAGCCACAATCACCTGCCATTCGGCAGGAATCACCCCGCTCAGATGTGAGATGAGTTTTTGCCAATGCCCTTTCCAACTTCCGGGTTCAGTGGCTTTGACAATACACCACGCAATCGGGATGCCAGACCCTGCAAGCAAGACATTAATTGACAACACCGTAAACTTGTTACCAATACTCGTGGCGTCGAGTGCCAAAGCGATTTGCTTTTGCTCTGCTGGGAGTAAACTTATCACCCACGCCAGTAAGGGTGCAAAACAACTGCTGACCTCGATACTACTGCGCTTGTCTCCTTTTTTAGCTTCTGCTTCTTGGTACCATTCTTTTAAGCGTTGACGGACTGTGTTCGGCTTTTCGTGATTGATAGTCGCGATCAATCTTGAGACTTGTGTCAAGCTGCTCGATTTGGTCAGCGCTATGCCAAAACTCCATGTTGCCAGTCCCACTGCTTGAGGCAGCGATAAATTCGGCAGATGTTTTGATACTATACAAGACCACTGTTTGAGGTACTTATTCTTCAGCATCGTTGTTGTCTACCTCCACTGGTTCTACACTTAATTTTCTCCTGATTGTTGATGAGCACTCACATCTACGTTATAAACCTACACCTGTCAG
>NZ_MJGC01000026.1 GCF_001746915.1 Desertifilum tharense IPPAS B-1220 | reverse complement strand
GGCTCTTCAGTATCTAGTATGCCAATTCAATAATTAATTTGCCAAGTCAGCAAGCATCTAATTCGATAATTTTCAAAGTTTCTAAAGCCATAAGCAGAGCGCTTAATCAACTTAAGCTTATTATTGATACCCTCAACAATACCACTCGTAGTCTTGTTGTCAAAGTAAGCAATAATTTCATCAAGCCAACGAATAATAGTGCTTTGACTCTTGGGAAAATATTTTTGGGCGCTTGCTAGCCAGACTCCCAATTTTAATAACCCCGTTAACCAATTATCAGTTTCCTCGTATATTTTCCGAATTTCCTCTTTGAGTTCATGCATGATTTTGAGTTCTGGAGAGACCTCTTTAACCTGGATAAGTTTCATTTCCTGTTCTTGATTCAGATCTTTTTCGTTCTTTAGTAAGACATATTTGCTGTTCTTTAATTTCTCTAATGCTTGCTCGTGTTCGACTTTCTCCTTTGACTTTTTTGCGCTTTTCATTGAATCTTCCCTTTTTCTTTTCTCTCTCTTTCTTTGAATATCTAACTCCTGATTAATTTGAACCATTACATGAAATCTATCAGCAACGACTTGAGCATTCGGCATTAGCTCTGTTACTAAACTTTTGTAACCTTTCCACAAATCTATACTGACTTCTTCTATTCCCTCTAAAACCTCTGTTCCCCATCCCCTAATTACTTGACTGATTTCTGCTTGTGTCCTTCCCGCTAAAATTCCGATTAATTTAGACTTACATAAGTCTATTAATACTGCACAATAATTTCCTTTTCCTTTGATTAGCGCAATTTCATCAATTCCTAGTCTCTTCAACTCGCTGGGTTTTGATTGTCCTAGTTCTTCGGCTGCATCTTTTAGCATTCTTTCTATCTCTTCTGTCGTCACCACTCCTTTTTTCGCTACACTGTGGATCTCGTTCTCTAACACTTCTTGTAGGGTTCGGGCAGCTAGTCGCTTTGTATAAGTCCTTCTTTTTTTGATAAATTCCAAGTCTTCACTAAACGGTTTGCGACAGTTTTTACATTTAAATTGCCGTCTGTTAATCTCTAGAAATACGGTTTGTTCTCCCCAAGGTAAATCTTTAACTATATATCGATGATTTTGATGAACTCTATGACTTTTCGTTCGACAACGAGGACAAACACTTTCTTGACCTATTGATTCAATCTGTAAAATTATTCCAATCCCTTCATGCTGACGCTGCGAAATGACTTTCATTCCCTCTAGATTCAGAATCTCTGTTAAAAGTTTGATTCCCTTTTTCCTCGTCATGACTGTCAAGGCTTTCCCATAGCTATGAAGTTCTACCTACAGTCAACAATCAATGTGCCTAGTTTGTCAATCCTATTCCGGATTACTCATTCTTCGTTCTACAATAATCCTCTCTTTCTGATGAGAATAATTATTGAATTGGCATACTAGATACTGAAGAACC